>JAOAPG010000122.1 GCA_025462785.1 Acidobacteriaceae bacterium | reverse complement strand
CTGTTGCCTAAACTGCAGGAAGCCACGTTGCACCGCGTTCGGATCTACGAGACTCCTGATCTTTTTGTCGATTTCTACGGAGAAGCATGAAAGCGTACTTGACGCGGAGATACATGTTTTCGGCTTCGCATCGCTTGCACAGTGAAACAATGTCGATGGAGGAGAATCTAGCAACTTACGGGAAGTGCAACAATCCTTACGGACACGGGCACAATTATGCGCTTGAAGTTACGGTAAGCGGACAGGTAGATGAACAAACGGGGATGATCTGTAATCTCGTCGATTTGGATGGCTTTGTGAAGCGCGAAGTCCTTGAACATTTCGACGTACAGAATTTGAATACGCTGCCCGAATTCGCCAAAAATGTCCCGACCACCGAGCATCTATGCATAGTGCTTTACGAGATTGTGCAGCGCGGCTTCAAGTTTGCTCATCTGGAAAAAGTACGTTTGGAAGAGACGATGATGAATTCGTTCGAATATGCAGGCGGCGCGGAGACGCGTATCTAGGCAAGACAGGGGAGGAACGACATGACCTCGTCGGTCGAAACAACAACTTTAACTAGCGCGAGCTTTGAAGAGCTAGTGCGTGAAATGATTGTGCGCTTGGGCGAAGATCCCGAGCGGGAAGGCTTGGTGCGCACGCCAGCTCGCGTACATGGCGCATTCGAACATCTCACCAAGGGATACAAAGAAGATCCCGAAGTAATGCTTAACAAAGCGCTCTTCACGGTCAGCTACGATGAAATGGTCATCGTCAAAGATATTGAGATGTTCAGCTTGTGCGAGCATCACATGCTGCCTTTCTTCGGCAAAGTACACGTGGCTTATATCCCGAGCGGCAAAGTTGTCGGATTGAGCAAAATTCCTCGGTTAATCGAAATATTTTCGCGGCGGCTACAGATACAGGAACGCCTTACCACGCAGATTGCTGAAACCATACAGAAGGTAATTCAACCGCAGGGGGTTGGCGTGGTGGTGGAGGCCAGACACCTTTGCATGATGATGCGAGGAGTGGAGAAGCAGCATGCAGCTGCCGTGACTTCGTCGATGCTAGGCTGTTTCCGCGATGAGCAAGAAACCAGAACTGAGTTTCTATCACTGATTCGAAATCGATCGAATGGAGAGTAAGACTTATCCTCCTGCTCTGCTTTTGAACAATACGTACTCCGCTTACTTGTAATTCTGGAAACCTAAACGAAGCGGCGAGAAACCCGCTGTGAGAATCATCCCTAGAATAACCGCGACCCCAGCCAAGCTGGGAAAAGCTAGGGTCGCGGAGAAGAGTACGTTGCCTATAAGCGGATAAATAGAACCGTTCCGGGTTGTCGCTTCGCTTTTCATAATCGATCATTTTTGTTATTACTGCTGCGCCAAACCCTCATGCTCTCTCATGCCTCTTTTGGTGTTTCTGTTGTATTTCTTCGAATTTCTTCTGCTGATCCTCATTTAGCACGGTCTTGATCTGAGTATTCGTGCTGTCACGGATTCCTTTCATCTTGTTAAAGCGGTCGTCGCGTGACAAAGAAGAATCACTGCGGATCTGTTCCATCTGATTGTGCTGGTCTTCCAGAGCCCTCCTGACTTTGGCCTGCTGGTCGTCGCTTAGCTTTAAAGCCTTAGTGAGATGTTTAACCTGTTTATCAACACTCGGCCTCTTGTGATGATGCCAATGTCCGCCGCCATTTTGCGGTGCTGTTTCTGTTTGAGAACCTTGGCTAGGAGCTTCCTGTGCGCTGGCCGTTATCGCGAAAATGCCGCTAGTGATCGCGATAGCCAAAGCGGTCGCCATCGCTAGAGATCCGAACCCTCTTGGCCGAGAGTTGTTGCTGCCATGGATGAAACTAAACATTTCGTCTGCCTCCAAATTTTATGAGAGAACGTCAGCAGGACTTCAATAGCCGAGAGTTCCTTCACTAATAGGAACACTTAGGATTGGGAGCAGTGGTAAAGAGTTGGTAAAGGGGAGTAAAGGTTCGTCAAAGAGATGCGATAAGCTTGAACGGCGAGAGAAAGCCTGTCAACGCAAAATCCTAGCTGTGCGGTAGATGAGAAGGCGAAGACGTAACCGGGGTCGAGAGCTTGTGAATAGGTCCTACTTCTACCTCAACGGGAGAATTGCGCTGGAACACAACGTCACGACCATGAGCTAGAAACCTGGAGTACACCATACGCCCGGCTCCCATCAACCCTATCACGCCGCCCACGGTCTTTGAACCGGTAGCAACTGCTATGACCCGCGTGATCAGCCCGAAGCCATTGCTGGAAACACCAATCTTAGCTACTCCAGCGTCTTCATCCGTGAACGTCGAGGCCGCGATTAGGCCGAGCGCTAACGGCATCATCAAGCCCTTGTTAGTGTCTGGTTCGACGCCACCCTCTGAATCAAGCTTCAGGCTTTGATTTCTCGATCCATCGACTGCGGTCGGAACGCCGGAAACTTGCTGCTGCGTCCCTTGAGGAAAATCGACCTGGTTGAAGGTAAAGCGCAAGGCTCCATTTTTCCCCCAGCCCTTTGCCGGATGGGCACGGAGTACCCTGCCCTTGAGCAAGGCTCCCTGTGGGATTTCAACCTGTCCTTGCCGGTCGAGCAATGGCTGAGTCACTACGGCGACGACTGCGTCGTTCTGCTTTGCGGTCTTGGAACTGAGTTCATCTGCCAGTCGCGCGTGCAGCACGGCGGAATGGTTCAACTTCTCAGGCTCTTTGGTGGTGGAAAGCTTTTTCGGATCGCTCGCACTTTCAGATGTATTCGGCTTCAACATAGCGGCATTCTGGGGTATCACCAGAGGAGCCTGAAGTGTAATGTCGTACTGTACCCCGGCATCGATGGTCTCGGGATGCCATGGCAGTTGGGAGAAAGCGTACTTCTTCAATCGATCAACTTTTCCTGGTCCGGTAATCGAGTTCAGAGTCTGATTCTTTTGATCTGCAGCGCTCGCCCATAAGCGCCTAAAGATTGACGGGTGCTTGGAGTTGGACCTTTGGAATCGCACTACCGCGCTGCTTTGTTGCGCAGGAGCAGCCTCAATTGCAATGGAATTACCGTTGACCGCCTTGATAGTCTCGAACTTAATCTGGGACTCGTGGAGCGGGGTGAAGTCGCCGTGCGACATCGCATCTGCACGTTTCCCTTTTGTCACGGGAGTGACCGAGATTATCTTGCCCGTAACAATCGTTCCAGCAGGAACTATGAGCGTGTCTGCATTATAAAGAGGTTCTACGGTATGCGCATGGACAGGTGCACCGTGTTTGACCTTTGCGGGAGAATCCAGCTCCACCCGAAGAATAGAATTCACGGAAGGGGATTGCTGAGCATAGCTAGATACGACTAACAGTGTCAGAAGTGGCACTGAGGACAGATAGCGCAAGCGAGAGGGGGCGGCACAACTCATGGAGTCACCAGGAAGAATTCTCAGATTTTACCCCACGAGAACAGGCCCAATCTACAAAGCGACCTTCTTTTTTTATTGGCCAAATAACTTCACGCGAACGTCAGGCCAAAACTCTTTCATGATATTGAAAAAGGCATCGAACCCGATCTGCTGGCCCCACTTGTCGGCGGTGTTCCCGTAGGACCTACCTGACGCGGGATAATAGACATTCGAAATGCCCGCCGCCACTGCATTTCCTACAAGTTCGGAGGTATTGAAATGATTTCGTCCATCGTCAGCACGGGTGATTACCTCGCGGCTGATTGCGTATCCTGTTCGGTTCCAGAAACCGCCCTTTGATTTCACAAAGTATCGTGGATCTTGATGAAGCGCGATTGGAAATAAGGATTCCGTCATCATGTTACCGATCGCCTGATCAGCGAAAGCCGCTCCGTAGTACTTGCCGAGTGCAGAGGCCCCGTATCCGAAACCGGGATACTGCCTTTGCGCCAGCGACATGCCAGCGAACACTCCCGCGACCAGAAATGCCGATGGGTCAAAGGAATCATCGACCGCTACTTTAAATTTCGCATGAGGAGTGAGAGGCTCGAGAGGATGGAACAGACACGAATGCTGCCGCGGGGGAGTAAGCCTGCTACATGCATTACGGAGTGATGCTCGCGCAGCTCGCATAGTTGCATTATTGTCGGAATTGAGAGAACTTCGATACTCGAGGTGACCACAATTGGGAAAAAGTGGGATTCTTTCTGACTGCTAAAAACACTTCCAACCCGAAGCGTCGTCCGGCTTCAGAGCATTATCGAGGGCCCAAATAGGCTGTACAGCAAGATCGCTAACACAATTATTGTAAAGACGACGTACATCCGGTCTTTTTCCGCCGCAAAGCCAAATATGGAAAAGGCCACTCTCGCGACTGGAGTTGCGATCAGCAAAAGCAGTCCTAATTGGATAATTCCCCGACCTCGCAACGCAAAAGCATAGTGCAATATTCCCGTGACGCTTTTGAGTTCACTCGGCTCCCCCTGGAATACGCGATAGTTAGCTGGAGAATCTCCGTGCCTCGCCAAGTAGATTATTCCGCCAAATAGCACAACGAACGCAGACAGCAGCACGCCTGCGCGTAACAAATTGCCGATGATCTCTTCCACTCGTTGGTCGTTCCATGGCTGACTTGATGCCATCAGATTCTCCCCGCGATCCCTTTATAGATCATTTGCAACGCGAGCAAAATAATCACGATGCTGAACACGAGCCGCAACCACTTGGTTTCCGCTTTGACCAAGATGCGTGTGCCAATTAATGAGCCCACCAACACTCCAAGCATTACAGGCATGGCGAGGCCAGGATCGATATAGCCCCGACTGAGATAAACGCCCGCGCTGGCTGCGGCTGTCACACCGATCATGAAGTTGCTGGTCGTGGTCGAGACTTTGAAGGGAATCTTCATCGCTTGGTCCATCGCGAGGACCTTCACGGCTCCCGATCCGATCCCCAGTAAGCCGGAGAGAGTCCCTGCGCCGAACATGAGTCCAAATCCGGCAGGGACACGGTAGACGTTGTAATCGCGAATGCCCGTAGTTGTTGGGAAGCTGCCATTCATGCGGAGTTTGGTTGCCAACGAATCCGGTGGATCAGCTTTTTCTGTTCTGGGTCTTGTCCGGCGAGAAATATATGCGGAATAAAGCAGCACAGATCCAAAGATGATCGCAATGGCACTGCTTGGGACTTTGGCCGTTAGATAAGCCCCTAAGAGGGCGCCAAGAGTCGTCGCAATCTCCAGAAACATGCCGATGCGAATATTAGAGAATCCTTCTTTTACGTAAGCCGCCGCTGCGCCAGACGACGTCGCGATGACCGAGACTAGAGAAGCTCCAATCGCGTATCGAAGGTCCACCTTAAAGAAAATCGTGAGCAGAGGCACCAGAACGACGCCGCCTCCCAACCCTGTCAAGGATCCCAAAAGGCCAGCCAGCAGTGATCCCAATGCGACGAGCAGCGTGAATTCAAGAACGTTCATTTAATACCTACTTACCAGTGTGCCATACCGTGAATATTTGTAGGAGCAGATGTCGCTAAACCATCGTTCCGGCTCCGTTTCGGAATTAACCGAAGAACGAAAAGCACTGGAAGTAAATGGAGCTTACGGCGACAATGAAGCTCATGAGCTCTGCTGTTGCAGTTGCTGTACCCAACCCAGTTCAGAAGAAACCAGTTCGAAAGAAGACGGGGCTTGCGTTTTGGATGCAGCGCGTCATCGAAGAATGCGACCGTGCCAGCGTGGGTTTTGAAGCGGATCCAGTGCACGATTTGCGGGTGGCATTGCGTCGATGTCGTTCGCTCGCCGACGGACTTATGGTCATGGACCCTAACCCTGAGTGGAAGAGAATGAAAAAAGCGGGGAAGCGGCTCTTCAGTCGCCTGGGAGATTTGCGCGATGTTCAAGTCATGGAAGAGTGGGTTCAGCGACTCGCTCCTCCGGATGACGTGGAGGCTCAAGTTCTGCTGCGAAGCTTCTCCGATCGGCAGGTGCAGCTCAAACAGGAGGCGGCCGAAGCCCTGCAGGAATTTGATCGCAAGCAGTGGGCAAGATGGAGCACAACATTACCGCGGCGTGGAGCGAAGTTGCGTCCCGGAACAATTCTTTTCAAGCACCTTGCGCTGGAAAAGTGGAACACTGCCTATGATTTACACCGGCTCGCATTGCGCAATCGTTCAAAAGTTGCGTTCCACAGTTTACGGATTGGGCTGAAGCGCTTTCGCTACATTGTGGAGAATTTTCTTCCCGAGCAGCATGCAGCGTGGAAGGACGACCT
>JAOAPG010000108.1 GCA_025462785.1 Acidobacteriaceae bacterium | reverse complement strand
TGCCACATCATGCCATAACCGGGGGC
Source organism: Acidobacteriaceae bacterium (assembly GCA_025462785.1). GTDB lineage: Bacteria > Acidobacteriota > Terriglobia > Terriglobales > Acidobacteriaceae > JAOAPG01. The sequence continues at coordinate 9,432 of JAOAPG010000108.1, read as the reverse complement.
GTTGAAAAAGTTGCCGTAATAGGACAGATCAGCGGTCCCGTAGGCGTAGGGCGAGTAACTGTTATAGCTAGAGGAGGTGTAGCGCTGATGGTATTGATCCTGCTGTTTGTCCCATTCGTCGTAAGGATCCTCTTCGAGATTTTTTGCGAGCTTGTGGCGATTCTGGTCGACCAAGTCAAACAGCGCGGTCTGATTTTTACTGACGGTAATCGTTCCCGAGGGTCCCTCAACCTGAACATCTCCCTTAAAGACTGCTAACGCTGCATCTACGTCGGCAACCTCCAGACGCAAATGAGCCGCATGCGTGAGGACAACTTTGTCTTGTCCAAAGGTTATCGTGAGCTGACCATCTTTCGTGCCCGCGAAGTTAACGTACGCCGTTCCTTGTTTTACATGAATCGCGGAGACCTTACCGCCGGAGCTGAGCAGCGAGAGCTGGAGAAATTCGACAGCGGAATCGGGAACGATGCGCAATGTGCTTCCGTCCTCGAATTCCACCTCGGCCCTGCCATCACTTTGTGAACGCAGCTTGACACCTTGGGTGATCGGCAGATTTAAGAACGCTTTTTCGTAGCGCTGGGTGGCTGCGTTGTCAAACTGCACGTTCCCGTCAACCGCGCTGAGACGGACGATGCGTACCTGCGAATCTCCGAATGCTGAAACGCTTAAGAGTGCTAAAACTACGAAGGAAAGTAGAGGAAATTCGATTGCGCGCGTAGACATTGGGGAACTCCCTGGGCCGAAGAACTACCAACCTCATTAGAGCACCGTTTTGTGTTTTTACGTTGCCAAATGTAAAGATTTTACAAATCGAAGAGATGGTGCTGGAATGCAGAGTCATTTACTCGTAGACATTAATCGCTGGGCACGAGCTCGAACCACATTCATGAGGCTGGGATCCTCAACGATTGCCTGCAGAATTGACCCGACGGCATCAATCTCCTCAAGACTATTCCGGTGGGCCATATCCTCCATAGTCTTGAGCTCGTCATCGAGCGCAAGCTTCTGGAAGCGATGGTAATACTCGAGGCGCCGACCGAACTCCAGAGTGGCGGACAGACTCTGCAAGAGCGAGGTGAGATCCTGCACCGCCTGAATGGGAGAATAGTTGTAAGTAGCCTGGGTGGTCTTTTGCGCGTCTTTGTAGGTCAGAACCTTAACTCCACTGGAAGCGATGTTCTTCTTCCCCGAATCCACCTTTCCTTCAAAGTAGTGTGCGCGTTTCGCCAGATCGAAGACGCGAGTGCGAGTGGGTTGGGAGACAGCGAAATCAAGATGAAAGGGATCAGCCTCGGACTGCCGGTTAAGCTTACCATCCGATCGGTACGAGGAATTTCCGTCGGACGCAATCGAAATCGCGTAGTGTTCAGGATCGGCTCCGGGGAAATCGCACGAAAACGTCACCGTGGGAACAATCGCATCCTGTGCCACGACTAATACGCAGAGAATGCAACATAGGCAAGCGAAGCAGAGCAGGTGAGCCGAAACGGTCCGTCGTGCGGAAGCCAAATTGAGGCGTTGGGAAATTCCGGCTTGCATCAGAATGAATTATGCCAGAGGAATGCGTTTGTTGTGTTTCTTTGTACCGATGTCTCGGTCACTTTTTGGGTGATGCTGTCACCCGCCAACAGCGGCGCGGTGCCGTTCCAGGGTTGCTGAAGTATGCAGGTGACAAATTGCGATAGCTAGAGCATCGGCTGCATCCGGTGGCTCGGGAATTTCTGTCAGGTTAAGAAGCTGCGTGACCATATGCTGCACCTGCTGCTTTTCTGCTCTTCCGTATCCGACCACGGCTGACTTGATGGTCAAAGGCGAGTATTCAGAAACCTGCAGTCCAGCCGAAGATGCTGCCAGCATGGCGACTCCGCGCACCTGCCCCAGTTTGAGAGCCGACTTCACATTCAATGCGTAGAAGACATCTTCAATCGCAACATTGTCTGGTCGATGTTCCTGGATAATCGCGCCAAGCTGCTTAAAAATGATTGCCAGCCGGGCTGACATACTTTCGCGGGCACTCAGCTTTACCGCGCCACAAGTAAGGCACAGCAGCTTGCCGTCACGGCAGAGTTCGACCACGCCGTAGCCTGTGTATCCCGTGCCGCAATCTATTCCCATCACGCGCATCGAAATGAGTGTACCTCAGCAGCATCTCGGACGGCGTGCCTTCGCGAGTTCATTTTCCCTCAAAAAGGCGGCATACGTTTCGCGTGACGAAGAAACTTTTTGCCGATCTAAGAAACGTGTGTATGCGGATTCATCGAAAATCTCCCGCAACGCTGCCCAGCACAGAGCCAAGAATTTGCTCATCATCCCTGCTCCTCTGCCGCAAAGCGCGTAGCTACAAATGCTGCCTCATTAACTTCACTGTCTTTTCGCCCTGAAAGAACTCGCGTCCATTCCAAAACGGACTCGATCAAAATTAATGCAATCAGGAAAACGAGCACACTAGTTACTGCAGCGTCCAGCCGGTCATTGAAGATGAACCGGGGAGTAGCTGCCGTCATAATTCCATGTTCCAACTGGCGCGCATGCGAGAGAAAACCGATCCGGGGATTCGGATCAAAAATCTTGTGCCATGAAGCGGTATAGGTAATCAGGACCAGCCAGACCAGTGGAACCAGAGTTACCGCGGCATAGCGAACGTTCTCCATTTTTATAATGATCGTTGTCGCTACACATAGCGCAACTGCCGCCAGCAACTGATTCGAAATTCCAAATAATGGCCATAGCGAGTTAATGCCTCCGAGTGGATCCTTCACTCCCTGCCACAAAAAGTAGCCCCACGCACCAACAATCAGGGCGCTCGTTGCCAGAATGGACGGATACCAACTGGTTCGTCCGAGCGGTTTCCATACATGTCCTAGCGCGTCTTGCACCATGAAGCGCCCGACACGTGTGCCTGCGTCCAGAACCGTAAGAATAAATAGCGCTTCGAACATGATAGCGAAGTGGTACCAGATCGCCATCAATGCATGTCCGCCCAGGTTATTCGAAAAAATGTTCGCCATGCCAACGGCGAACGCCGGCGCACCGCCAGTGCGATTGAAGAGTGTTTGTTCGCCCACCGCTTGCGCCAGGGAATGCATCTCCGTGGCGCCTACGGGAAATCCCCAGGCAGTGATCGTCGCCGCTGCCGCTTCCGGCGCTGGCCCCACAATGCCTGCCGGACTATTAATTGCAAAATAGATCCCTGGCTGCAGTACGCACGCGGCAATCGTCGCCATAATCGCGACCATGGACTCGGCCAGCATGGCTCCATATCCCACCATGCGAGTTTCGGTTTCGCGTCGAATCAGCTTCGGAGTAGTACCGCTCGATATCAATGAATGAAAGCCGCTGATGGCTCCACAGGCTATCGTAATGAATGCAAAAGGAAAGATATTTCCCGCGAACACTGGACCCGACCCATCGATGAATCGCGTTAACGGAGGCATGTGCAATGTGGGATGCAACGCGAGAATCCCCACAGCCAGCAGACCGATCGTTCCCAGCTTCACAAATGTGCTTAGGTAATCACGCGGAGCCAATAGCAACCAGACGGGCAAGGCCGATGCGGCGAATCCGTACACGATCATGACAATGGCCAGCGTAGAGGCGCTTAGAGTGAACCATCCGGCAACCGATGGTGTTTGCGAGACCCACTGCCCACCAAAGATTGCCAGCATAACCAGCACGAATCCGAGCAAAGAGGTTTCGAGGACTTTCCCGGGGCGAATGCGCCGCAAATACATTCCCATCAGCAACGCGATAGGAATTGTCATGGCAATCGTGGAAGTACCCCATGGGCTGGACTTCAGAGCATTTACCACGACGAGAGCACAGACCCCGAGAAGAATGACGATAATGCTAATCACCGCCACATAGGCAACGAATCCGCCAACGCGGCCGACCTCCGCACGCGCCATCTCAGTCATCGACTTCCCGTCGCGACGCACAGAGAAAAGCAGAATCACAAAGTCTTGTACGCAGCCACCGAACACCGCCCCAGCTAAAATCCAAAGCGTTCCAGGTAAGTAGCCAAACTGTGCGGCTAGAACCGGTCCAACCAAAGGTCCCGGGCCAGCAATCGCGGCAAAATGATGTCCGAAAACAACCCACTTATTCGTCGGAACAAAATCCCGTCCGTTTTCGAGCCGTTCGGCTGGAGTCGCCCGCTGCGGATCGAGGGCCAGAATTTTGGCAGCGATAAAGCTGCTATAAAACCGATAGCCCAGTGCATAGCAACAAACAGCCGCAACCACAAGCCAAATAGCGTTAATCTGCTCGCCTCGATGGAGAGCGATAGTAGCTACGGCAACGGCTCCCAACAGAGCAATCAAAATCCAGATCAGAAATCTGAAAAACTTAGGCATGTGTACTCTGTTTCAAATCGCCATTGTTGATGTATTCCGAGATCGAAAGAGGCATTTATTGTGCCCACTTCGAAGCGCATTCGCAATGAGCGCTAACGCTCCGCTGATGTATGGCGACGGATCACAAAAACAAATCAGTTAAATCCAGAATAGCAATTAGAAGCCGTCGTCATTCACCCGAATTTCAAACAATTAATGTTAATCTTAGCTGTTCCGTTTCAGATAAAAGCATACCTTCGGCGTGCTTCGTAGCGCCCGCGTATGGCTCGAACCTGAGCAGCGGATAGTTTACACTTACAATAGGAGCATGTAATGAAGGTAGGAGTTCTTACAGGAGGAGGCGATTGCCCGGGGTTGAACGCGGTAATCCGGGCTGTGGTCCGCAAAGGCAGCTTCCATTATCAAGATGAGTTCGTAGGATTTCTCGAAGGTTGGCGAGGGCTGATGGAAAACAAGAGCATAGTGCTCGATTCCGCGGCCATAGCCGGAATCCTGCCTCGTGGCGGCACCATTCTCCGCACATCGCGCACCAATCCGGCCAAAAAACAGGATGGACTAGACGCCTGCATCGCTACCCTTAAAGCCCATGGCATTGAAGCACTCGTGGCGATTGGTGGCGACGACACGTTATCAGTGGCAAAGAAGCTTTCTGATCGCGGAGTAAACGTCGTTGGCGTTCCCAAAACTATCGACAATGATTTGGCGGGCACCGACTACACCTTCGGATTTGACACAGCAGTCAACATCGCGACGGAGGCAATTGACCGTGTCCATACCACGGCCGAAGCCCATAACCGTGTCATGGTGGTGGAAGTCATGGGACGCGATGCTGGGTGGATCGCTATTCACAGCGGTGTCGCCGGGGGCGCGGACGTGATTCTCATCCCCGAGCAACCGTTCGACATTGATAGAGTTGCTGACACCATTCGGCAACGCCATTCACGTGGTCGGTATTTCAGTATTGTGGTGGTCGCTGAGGGAGCAAAGTTTTCCAGCGATGTGAATCCTCAACATGGCGCACCGATTTTGCAGGACCTCGGCAAGGACGAATTCGGACACGCTCGTCTTGGGGGCATTGGTAATATTCTGGCTCGCGAGATTGAAAAGCGCACTGGGTTCGAAACGCGTACCGTTGTACTGGGTCACATTCAACGTGGAGGCTCGCCGAGCGCCTTTGATCGCGTATTGGCAACCCGCTACGGTCTGCAAGCGATAGACATGGTACACAGCGGGGATTTCGGATGCATGGCGGCGCTCCGTGGCAACAAACTGATATCAATTCCATTGGCCGACGCGCTTTCTAAAAACCGCACTGTAGATCAGGAAATGATCAAGGTAGCCGATGGTATTCTCGACAGGCTCGTGGATGAGCAGGAAACAGTCGGCACATAAATCTGCTTGGTTTAGGAGCAGAGTGTTCTATTCAGCCCAGCCATGCGCTGGGCTTTTCTTCGCGATCAATGGTGCCATTTTGTGGTGTCTATTTGACAATAAGTCCCGCGTACCCGACCACTACATCCCGATCACCGGAGACATCTGCTGAGGTTGCATACTGGACCAGTTCCGCCCTCGTGCCCCCTAGACGTTTTGCCGCGGTAGCCATTGTGACGGCGGGTCCCAAACCGCACATACTGATTTTTTCTCTCATTGCGGTCTCGAAAAGGCCTTGCGGATCAAGCGCCAGAATCCGATCTATCGCTTTATAGTCTTTCTCCCTTGTGATCAGGTCGCTTTCGTAGTGGTTCATGTCGCTCGACGCGACGATCAGAACCGATTCAGCTTGAGTCGCAATAACTTCAGCTATCGTTTGCCCGAGGCTCTGCAAGATTTCGAACTGCTGAGTGCCTAATGCAACAGGGACAAAAGTGAAGTCCGGGCGACAAACTTGCAGAAAGGGTAGTTCAACTTCAATGGCATGCTCGCGGCTATGCGCGGCGGGATCTTCAATCAGAAGAGGGAAGCGCTGTTTGAGAGCATTCGCTAGCTCAGAGTCGATACTTGCGTCACCAAGCGGCGTCTCCCACGCCCCTTCGCTCATGATTGAAAGAGGATGGCCGACACCAGTGTGATTGGGGCAGAGAATGATGCAGCGTCGTGGAATTTTGATGGTGCCATAGACCGATCCTGCGACTCGTCCAGAGTAGATGTATCCGGCGTGCGGGACTATGCAGCCAATAGCCGAAGTGGGCCCGTCCTTTGGAGATATATACGAGTTCACGCTGGAAAGCAGTGTAGCGGGATCTTTGGGATAGAATAGTCCGGCTACTGCGGGATGGCGTACCGAGGTCATGGAAATGCTGCGGAATTATTGATGCCGATTCACGCTAACGATCTAGGGAAGAACGTCCAGTAGCTCGCTCTAACGTGTCAATGCGGCTCAGGCTAAGCTATTCACCTACTGCCCATTTGATAGCGCGCGAAACAGAGCAGCGCTCTTTTCCAGCGACAATGCTTCGGCACGCACCTCTGGCTTCACTTTCGCTTGTTCCATAGCATTTCGCAAGGCTTTTCGCGAATATTCCCCTTTCAGATTGTTCATCAAAGTTTTGCGCTTCTGTCCGAACGCAAGCTTCAGAAAGCTGATGAACTCCGTTTCCGGTACGTTCAGGCTTTCCAGCTTTGGGTCGATTGTCAAACGGACGACTGACGAGTGCACCTTTGGAGGCGGAGAAAACGAACCCGGCGCAAGAGTGAACAGGTTATCTACTCGCGTGTAGAGCTGCGCGGTTGCAGAGAGCAATCCGTATTCACTCTTGCCCGGTTTCGCCGCGAGCCGGTCGGCAACTTCACGCTGCACCATCAAGATTAGTTCGTCAAAATATCTTCGGTACTCAAACAAGCGCAAAAGAATATCGGATGTGATGAAGTATGGAAGATTGCCCACAACCCGCACACGCTGAATCAAGTGTTCCATGCCTGGGCGCGTGCTGCCCGGCTTAGGCCCAAAGAGCGAGTCGAAGTCAATGGCTAGTATGTCTCCCTCAACGATCTCGACGTTCGGAATGAGAGAAAAATTCATGCGCAACTGTGCTGCGAGCACTCGATCCACCTCGATCGCGATAAGCCGTCTCGCTCTTTTCGCCAGTAGGGCAGTAAGCGCTCCTCGCCCGGGACCGATTTCGAGAACGGTATGCTGAGAGATGTCGCCGAGTGCTTCAACAAGTTCCAAGGCGGCGGAATCGTCCGCCAAAAAATGCTGACCTAACTTCGGTTTCACTGCACTCGGCCGAGCTGCAGACATTCTTGGCACATTGACCCTCTTTCTTCCCGGCAGGTAAACTTGGCTTTACTTCCGCGCAAGTTCCGTCTCATGGTCGCGTACACGTCGTTCTCTCCTATGATAACTTGCATCGGGGTCTCTGGGGCTCAGGTTGATTGCTTTGAGTACTCGCAATTGAGACTTTGGAGGATTTTGCGTTCATGCACATTGTCTTTGCTGCTTCGGAGGGTTTGCCGTATTCAAAGACCGGGGGACTGGCTGATGTGCTTGGGGCTTTGCCTCGAGCCTTGGCAGCCGCAGGACATCAGGTAAGCGTGTATGTTCCCCGTTATAGGCAAACCAAGCTGAACGATCCGCAGACGGTGGTACGGAGCATCACCGTCCCTTTCGACGATCGATATCGGTTCTGCTCTGTCGTGACAGATGGTACCCATGCCGGCGTGCGATTTTATTTTGTCGAATATCCACCGTATTTCGATCGAGATGCTCTCTATGGAACCTCGGCGGGAGATTATCCGGATAATGCAGAGCGTTTCGCCCTTTTTTCTCGAGCAGTTCTCGAAAGTTCCAAAGTACTTGGCGTTCCTCATGTCTTTCATTGCCACGACTGGCAAAGTGCGCTCATTCCTGTGTTGCTGCGAACTCAATATGCAGAGGATCCTGCATTTCGGGATGTGGCCAATGTATTTACGATCCACAACATTGGATACCAAGGCCTGTTTGCGCCTGACACTTTGCCGCTTTTGACCTTGCCGTGGGATCTTTTCACCATCGCAAAGATGGAATTCTTTGGGCAAGTGAATTTCCTAAAGGGTGCAATTGTCTACTCGGATTTTGTGACAACCGTGAGCCGCAAGTATAGCCAGGAGATTCAGACCACAGAATTTGGCTTTGGCTTGGAAGGAGTATTGCGGGACCGGTCTTCGACCGTGAGCGGGATTCTGAACGGCGTGGATTATGAGGAGTGGAGTCCGGAGGCGGACAAGCTTATTGCCGCACACTATTCGGCCGAGGACTTGACCGGCAAGTCCAAATGTAAGCAGGATCTACTGACGGCTTTTGGAATAGCGGACGCTGATCCCCGGCTACCTGTTATTGGCATCGTCTCACGGTTCGCAGCGCAAAAGGGCTTCGATCTTATCGCTCAGGTGATGGACCGTCTGGCGCGCGAGGACATGATCGTAGTCGCTTTAGGCAGCGGCGATCGACGTTACGAAGAAATGTTCTTGCGGCTGAATAAGCAGTTTCCGCACAAGATAGCGGTGAAAATTGCCTATGACAATGCCCTCGCACACAAGATCGAAGCCGGCAGCGATATGTTCATGATGCCTTCGCGCTACGAGCCTTGCGGCCTGAACCAGATTTACAGCTTGAAGTATGGGACGGTTCCAATCGTGCGTGCCACTGGAGGCCTCGATGACACCATCGAACCGTGGGACGCTCGGACCGGGAAGGGAACCGGGTTCAAATTCACGGAGTACAGCGGAGAATCTCTATTGCTGACTATCAAGGAAGCGCTGCGCGCATTTCGCGACCAGTCTTCCTGGCAGTTGTTGATGCGGAACGGCATGAGCAAGAATTTTTCCTGGACAAATTCGGCAAAGGAGTACATTCGCGTCTATGAGCGAGCCCGGCAGTCGCGGGCCGGGAGTGCCAGTTAGAGAAAGTCAAGTTAGCTAGTCCAGTCGGGAGGCTTAACACTCGCTTAAGACACTACGTTACAGTCATCGATCTTTAGTCATCGATCTGTTTCAGTCATCGATCTGAAGTCATCGATCTGTTGAACCAAAATTAAAGTGTCCCCCTGAGACCACAATAGAAGTGTCCCCTTTTAGAGTTCCTTGGGTGAGGAGGAACGGA
>JAOAPG010000095.1 GCA_025462785.1 Acidobacteriaceae bacterium | reverse complement strand
AGGCGAATGGATATGTCAGCGCCTAAGGTCGCAATTGTCGTTGCACTGGAGAGGGAAGTCTCGCCAATCATTGAACGTTGGCGCTCTGAAGAGCGTGAGTACGATGGGCGCAAGTTCAGATTCTTTGAAAATGACCGCGCGGTTGTGGTCTCTGGTGGGATAGGCAAGGAAGCCGCCCGCCGTGCGACTGAAGCAGTTGTCTCTTTGTACAAGCCAACGACTGTCATTTCTGCTGGCTTTGCAGGTGCTCTAGATTCAGAGTTAAAAGTTGGAATGCCGGTGCCAGTAAGAAAAGTAATCGATGCGTCGGACGGAAGCAGTTACGACCTTGAAGGCGGTACTTTTACTTTGATTAGCACGAGTGAAGTGGCGGGAGCCGGCCAGAAAGAAAAGCTGGCTAAGGCTTATGGGGCGCATGCGGTAGATATGGAAGCTGCGGCTGTTGCAAGCGGTGCTCAGCAACACGGAGTACAGTTTTTGGCTTACAAGGCGATATCCGATGAAGTGGATTTCGAGTTTCCGGCAATGCAGCGATTCATCAAGGGCGACGGCCGATTCCAGACTGCAAGATTCGCCGCTTTCGCCTTGATTCGCCCCTGGCTCTGGCCGAAATTAGTTCAATTGGCCCGAAACAGCTCGAGGGCCACAAAGACATTATGTGACTGGTTGGATCAGTACAACCATCCAGCAGAGAAATTGGAGAATCCCGCAACGGGGCTGCATCCAATATTGAGAGTACGTTAGAAAAAATGGCGATTGCTGGACAATTTGCACTGGAAGATCGAAGGCGGACGATTCCCGCCACGATGCTCGCTGCGGTCTATCGCGGGGTCAATGATGTTCGTTTGGAGTCGGTGACCGTCCCCGAAGTCGGGGCTGGTGAACTGCTAGTACGTGTCCACACTTGCGGAATTTGCGGCACCGATCTGAAGAAGATTGCTACCGGTTCGCATTCGGCGCCGCGCATCTTCGGACACGAAACATCTGGTGAAGTCGCGGCAGTTGGCGAAGGTGTGGAAGACTTCCGGGTAGGTGATCGAGTAGTCGTCTTCCATCACATTCCTTGCGGGGAGTGTTACTACTGCGAACATAAGACGTTCGCCCAATGTGAAACTTACAAGAAAGTTGGATGCACGGCTGGCTTCGAACCATCGGGTGGAGGCTTTGCCGAGTACGTTCGTGTAATGGACTGGATTGTTCGGCGCGGTACAGTTCAGATTCCAAAAGGCGTCTCATACGAACAAGCTTGCTTTCTGGAACCAGTAAATACGTGCTTGAAGGGGATTGAGAGATTAGGCATCCAGCCAGGGGATACCGTCCTCACCATCGGTCAAGGGCCCATCGGCATCATACTGAGTACATTGGCCCAGCGTGCGGGGGCCACGGTAATTACTTCCGATTTGTATGAGCAGAGGCTTACAATATCCAGAGACCTCGGTTTAACAAATGGGATAGACGCTTCTTGCGCGGAGACCGTGCAGGAGGTGCGCAAGCGGACAGAAGGGCGAGGAGCTGATGCTGCAATTTTGGCAGTAGGCGGCAATAGCCTTATTAAGACTGCGATGGACGCAGTTCGTCCGGGAGGCCGGGTCTTGTTATTTGCGCAAACTGTGCGGAGTGAAGCGACGATCGATCCTTCCGCAGTGTGCGTTGACGAGAAGACGTTGATCGGGTCCTATAGCGCCTCGGTCGACCTGCAAGAGGCTTCAGTGCAATTTGTAATGAATCAAGAAATGAATTTAGAACGGTTAATCAGTCACCGCTTTGCTCTTTCCGACGGACTTGAGGCCCTGCGTTTGGCGGCACATCCGCAAGCTGATTCGATGAAGATCGTGATTCAGCCTGACGGTTTTACAAGTAGAACTCAGGAAGGAAGCTCAGAGTGAACGGAAAAATGACAGCGGCTGTCCTCTACGGTAAAGAGGACGTCAAAATTGAAAGAGTACCGATTCCCCGAGTTGGTGAAGGGGAAGTGCTGGTGAAAGTGCAGGTTGCGCTGACCTGCGGCACCGACCTAAAGGTTTATCAGCGTGGTTATCATGCGCGCATGATTGTGCCTCCGGCGCTCTTCGGGCACGAGCTCGCAGGCACTATCGAAGAAGTTGGGCCTGGAGTTCGTGGATTCAAGAAGGCTATGCGGGTAGTGGCATTGAACTCTGCGCCATGCCAAATGTGTTTTTACTGTTCTAAGCACCAGCCAAATCTTTGCGAGGATCTGCTTTTCAATAACGGCGCTTATGCCGAATACATTCGCATCCCGCGGCGAATCGTTGAACTCAACATGTTGGCGATTCCTCCTCATGTAACGGTGGAAGAAGCCGCTATGACCGAGCCTCTCGCGTGCGTGTTGCGTGGATTGCATGAGACAGGTGTGCAGATCGGCGACACGGTCACGGTGATCGGCGGAGGTCCGATTGGACTGATGTTCGTGCAGGTGGCCAAAGCGGTAGGATGTAACGTAATCTCCGTCGTGAAGCGTGATTCTCAGGTGACGGCTGCGAAGCGCATGGGAGCGCACGAAGTAGTGCAGATCACCAAAGTGAAAGATCCAGTCGAAGCGGTTCGGACGCTGTCCCCGGAGAAGCGTGGGAGCGATGTAGCCATTGAAGCGGTGGGCCGTCCCGAGGCATGGGAATGGGCGATTGATATGGTGCGCAAAGGCGGCACTGTAAACTTTTTTGGTGGATGCGCCAGTGGTACCAAGGTGCAGCTCGATACGAATCGGCTGCATTATTCGGAAGTTACGCTGAAAGCCACTTTCCATCACACACCGGAAACCGTGCGCCGCGCATTTGCTTTGATCACGGAGAAGAAGATCCGTTCGACTGATTACATCACCGGGGAAGCGCCACTTTCGCGCTTGCAGCAGGTTCTCAGCCACATGCTGAATCGTAACGGTGACATCAAAACCGCCATTATCCCCGGCCACTAACGCGGGATCGGCATGAATTTCGGGAGACGCAACTAGTTATGTCATCCATTGCGAGCCACGACTCCCATGTAATCTCTTCTTCACCGGATGTGGATGGCTGGCAGAGGCTCCCACGGCAATACGCGATCCCTGAAAGAGCGCCCTCGGAAGCTGAAGCACAGGAGTACTGCCGTCGGCTGGCGCGCACTCATTACGAAAACTTCTCTGTCGCAAGCTGGTTCCTTCCGAAGCGATTGCGGCAGCACTTCTTCAATGTTTACGCCTATTGCCGGATCTCGGATGACCTCGGTGACGAGGTAGGCGATCCTGCTGCGTCTTTGCGATTACTTGACCAGTGGGAGATGGAACTGAATGCCTGCTACAGCGGGAATCCACGGCATCCAGTTTTTGTGGCTCTGGCCGAAACTGTTCGCGCCTTTGATATTCCGAAGCAGCCTTTTGCCGATCTACTCACGGCGTTCCGTCGTGACCAGGTTATTACGCGATATCAATCGTTTGAGGATGTCCTAGGGTATTGCCGCTACTCAGCGAATCCAGTGGGTCATCTCGTGCTTTATTTGTGTGGGTATCGTGACCAAGAGCGGCAGGCTTTGTCCGACTCCACCTGCACAGCATTGCAACTCGCGAATTTTTGGCAAGACGTGAGTACCGATTACGCGAAAGGTCGAATCTATCTGCCGCTCGAAGATCTAGGGCATTACGGAGTGTCCGAAGATGACATTGCTGCTGAAAGAAATACCGCTGCGTTCTGCGAGATGATGCATTTTGAAGTAGAACGTGCGCGCGATTGGTTTGAGCTGGGATTGCCGCTCATAAAAAAGGTTGATCGCGAATTGGCTGTTGACCTTGACCTATTCAGTCGTGGCGGGCAAGAGATTCTAAACGCTATTGAGGATCAAGGATTCAATGTGTTGGGAAATCGCCCATCTATTTCGAAAACTCGAAAGCTTGCACTGGTGGTTCGCGCAGCGGCAGGAAAGCTGTTATGAGTACCGCCGTGCAGCAACAGGTTCCCAGCGAGTTTGCTCCCACGCAGTCGCAACTCGCGGTTGCCTATTCAGTGTGCAGCAGCATTACTCGAGCAGCAGCCAAGAATTTTTACTACGCTTTTCTGGTGCTTCCTAAACCCAAGCGTCAGGCATTATGTGCCGTGTACGCGTTCATGAGGAAGTGCGACGATATTGCAGACGATGTGAATCTGCCACCGGGTGAAAAGAACCAAAAGCTTGACGTCTGGCTCGACGCTTTCCATCGAGCACTCTCCGGTCAGTCAACGGATGATCCCGTGCTGCTCGCGCTTACCGATGCGCAACGAAATTTCAATATCCAGATCGGTTGGCTTGATCAACTTGCGTATGGTACAGCGATGGACGTTCGGGAAACCGAGTTTTCTGAGGCGCAATCGGCCGTGTCACACGTGCAGTACCAGACCTTCGAAGATCTTCGCCTTTATTGCTACCGGGTAGCGTCGGTGGTGGGACTCGTCTGTATTCTCATCTTTGGATATCGGGATCCAACAGCGGAATCTTTAGCCGAACGTTGCGGGCTGGCGTTTCAACTCACTAACATTATTCGCGACGTGAAGGAAGACGCCGCGATGGGACGAGTCTATCTTCCCGAGGAGGATTTGGCGAAATTTGATCTTTCCGCCGCCGAACTAACTGCTTCGGATCCCTCTCAGTCCTTAGCCACACGATTCGCTCCTCTGCTCGCGATGGAAGCCGATCGCGCCCGAGAATATTACCAATCGGGCGAAGACTTGATTCCCTACATCGACGAAGACAGTCAGCCTGCCTTGTGGGTGCTGGTGACGATCTACCGCCGGCTGCTGGAAAAAATTGCGGCCAACCAGTACGACGTTTTCAGCGGCAAAATAAGCCTCTCCACGAAAGAAAAGCTCACGATTTTGGGAAAGGGCTTTCTGCAACGCCTGACCTAATGAGTGTGCCCCAACGGAACGAAGGCACTGCGAGCCTCGCATCAGCACAAAATCCCACAGTAGCAGTGGTTGGTGGCGGCCTAGCGGGGTTGGCGACTGCCTGCGCTCTCACGGAAAGCGGTTTCCGCGTTAGTCTGTTCGAGCGCCGTCCTTATCTTGGAGGTCGGGCTTCGTCCTATCAACATCCGGGAACGGGTGAGGTGGTGGACAACTGCCAGCACTTGCTGCTCGGTTGCTGTACCAACCTTCTGGAATTTTATCGACGGCTCGGGGTAACAGACAAAATTGGCTGGTACGATGAATTCACATTCATCGAGCCTGGCGGCCGCCTGTCGGTCATCAAACCTTCCGCTTTGCCGGCTCCTTTCCATACGGCTCCAGCTTTTTTGAGCGCGCCCTGTTTAACTTTGGCAGACAAGCTTTCTATTGCGCGTGCCATGGCGGCTATTGCGCCTCGACTTCCAGCTGAAACGGAAGAGCCATTTCTAAACTGGTTGCAGCGTCACGGACAGACCGAGAGAGCTATCGAGCGCTTCTGGAAGCCGATCCTGATCAGCGCCCTAAACGAGGATCTTGAACGCGTGTCCGTCCCTCACGCGGCTCAGGTGGTACGAAAGTCTTTTC
>JAOAPG010000084.1 GCA_025462785.1 Acidobacteriaceae bacterium | reverse complement strand
GAGCATCCTCGCAAGCATTCAAGCGGAAATCACATCCGAAATGAAGGCTGCGGTCGAGTTTGCTGTGAACTCCCCTTATCCAAGCGTCGATGAGGTAGAACAGGACGTATATGCCTGAAGCAGTCCGCGAATTAACTTTTGCACAAGCTGTAAGGGAAGCATTTGCCGAAGAAATGCGGCGCGATTCTACTGTCTGCATCTTTGGGGAAGATGTGGCCGAAGCGGGAACACCGTTCAAAGTATTATCCGGCTTAGTCGAAGAATTTGGTACCAACCGGGTTATCGACACTCCTATTTCGGAAGCAGGATTTACCGGAGTGGCTGTCGGAGCCGCAATGACCGGCATGCGACCGGTCGTCGACATAATGTTCGGCGATTTTCTAACGCTCGTGATGGACCAGATGGTCAACCAGGCCGCCAAGGTGCATTACATGTCCGGCGGCAAGTGGAAAGTTCCCATGGTTATGCGCACCACGCTTGGAGCCACTCGCCGGTCTGCAGCGCAGCACTCCCAGTCATTGCAAGCTTGGTTCAGTCACGTCCCCGGGTTGAAGGTTGTTATTCCATCGACTCCGTATGACGCGAAGGGTTTGCTGAAAACAGCAATTCGCGACGACAATCCGGTCGTCTTCTTCGAAGACAAGATGATGCATCACAAGCTCAAAGGTCCTGTGCCCAGCGAGGAGTACACGATCCCGTTCGGAGTTGCTGATGTGAAGCGCGAGGGCACCGATATCACTCTTGTCGGAACGAGCAGCATGGTGCAGGTGGCGCTAGGAGCGGCGGAGTTACTTCAGGAGGCAGGCATCAGCGCTGAAGTGATTGATCCGCGCACGACTTGGCCATTAGATGAAAAAACTCTGATCGATTCGGTAAAGAAAACATCTCGAGCCATCGTCATCGATGAAGGCTACGGAAGATATGGAGTCTCGGCGGAGATCGCGGCTGTCATCGCGCAGGGCGCTTTCTACAATCTTGATAAGCCGGTACGGCGAATGGGAGCGATGCATGTTCCGATCCCGTTCTCTCCTCCTCTCGAAGATGCGACCGTGGATACCGAGAAATCTGTATTCGAAATGGCGCGAACGATGTGTAGCTAAAATTTCGAGTTTCATAATTTACGCTCTAAGTTTCATACGAAGAGGCACCTTATGGCATTGAAGACGTACGGCACCATGGCAGTTGACTGGGAGCAGCGGATCGACTTTGATCGCCTCCGTCGCGAACGTCTCGAAAAGGCGAAGGCGTTACTTGCAAAATCGGAGATGGGTTCCCTTCTCTGTTTCGATATGAATAATGTGCGCTATTTAACTGCGACGCACATTGGCACTTGGGCGCAGGACAAAGCGAATCGCTTCACCTTACTTCCACAGAACGATGAACCGATTCTTTGGGACTTCGGATCGGCTGCAAAACATCATCAGCTGAATTGTCCTTGGCTCGGAGATCGCTCCCGTCCAGGGATCTCCATGCTGCGTGGAGCAATGTCCCCAGAGATGGGACGTGCCGAAGACGTGGCAAAGAAGATCCGCATCGAGCTTGAAATGCGCGGCCTGCATAAAGAGCCACTCGGCATAGACATTATCGAACTCCCGGTACTTTTTGCCCTTCAACGCGAGGGGATCAAAGTTGTCGACGGTCAGCAACTTATGTCCGAGGCACGACTGATCAAGACGCAAGACGAAATTTCATTGCTTAACACCTCAGCAATGATGGTCGACGCGGCCTACGACGAACTTTATCGCGCGATGAAACCGGGAATGCGCGAGAATGAAGCCGTCGGTCTGGTGAACAAAGTTCTTTATGATCTCGGATCGGAATATGTCGAAGCGGTAAATGCACTTTCCGGTGAGCGGTGCAACCCGCATCCGCACGTAATCTCTGATCGCGTGCTTCGTCCCGGCGATCCGGTTTATTACGACATCCTCCATTCCTACATGGGATATCGCACTTGCTATTACCGTTGCTTCACCATTGGTTACGGATCACATGCGATGGTCGACGCTTACAAAAGATGCCGAGAATATTTGGATGCGGCGATTGAACTAGTCCGCCCGGGCCGGACCACGGCTGAAATAGCGGCGGTCTGGCCGAAGGCGCAAGAGTTCGGATTCCCCAACGAAGAAGCGGCGTTCGCGCTGCAATATGGTCACGGTATCGGTCTGGCAATCTGGGAGAAGCCGGTCATCAGCCGCTTGGTTTCATTCGAACATGCGACAGAGATCAAGCCTGGAATGGTCTTTGCACTGGAAACTTTCTGGCCATCCACTGACGGCTGGAGCGCGGCGCGGATCGAAGAGGAAATTGTCGTGACCCAAACGGGGCATGTAGTCATCACTCGTTTCCCTGCAGAAAAACTTCTTGTCGCTGGCGCGCACTATGTTGCTGTGGATGGGCCACTGCCGACAACACGCGAAACCGAGTCCGCGCCGAGTAAACGAGTGAAAGAAATGATTGCAGAGAGCGCAAGGACAGAACACGTTGGAGTCGGAGATTAATATTAAGAAGTTGTCATCCTGAGCAAAGGAGTCTCTTCGCTTGCGAAGAGGCTCCGAAGTCGAACGACCCTACATCAACGAGACTGCCTCACCGGTTGGATAAATTATGCCTATTAGCGTTGTGATGCCCGCTCTCGAAATGGGCCAGGAAACTGGCAAGCTGGTCGCTTGGCTAAAGAAAGATGGCGATCGCGTAACCAAGGGCGAGCCTCTCCTCGAAGTAGAGACTGATAAAGCTGTGCTCGAAGTCGAAGCCACAGGCGACGGCACTCTTGCTGGGGTGAAAGCAGGCGAAGGCGATGTTATCCCCGTAGGTCAAACTATCGCTTGGATTCTAAGCACTGGCGAGAAAATTCCGTCAGAGGTCGCGACGACGATTAGCAACGTAGCTACAGCAGCCGCCGCATCTGCCCCAGCGGCAGTCCATGTGACGCACGAAGTACCTACGACCCTTTCATCGCAGATTTCTCCCAAGGCCCGGCGACTCGCGAAGGAACACGGCATTGACCTCAACCGGGTTCGTGGGACTGGTGCAGGCGGCGAAATTCTTGCCTCCGATATTCAAGCACTCGTTGATTCAAGGGCCGACCCGAAATCGCAAAGCGCACCAGACTCTACTCCTGCCAATACCAAAGGGTCGGGCCTCGAACCTGCAAGTACAGTCAGTCGGCTAATGGCCGAGCGAACAACACAGAGCTGGACGACAGTTCCCCACTTCTTTCTCACCCGAAACATCGACGCCAGCGCTCTCGTAGCAGCACGAGAAAATGTTTCGAAGAATGGCGAACAATCTGCCACAGTAAAACTTACCCACACAGACTTCCTCGTTGCCCTTGTAGCTCGTGCGCTCACAAAGCACCCGCGCATGAATGCGAGTTGGACGGGCGAAGGTGTTCGCCTGAATTCCGAAGTAAACATTGCAATTGCGATGGCAGTCCCTGACGGCGTGGTCACTGCAGTTGTCCGCAACGCAGATACCGCCAAGCTGAATGAAATCGCGATTCAGAGACGCGATCTAACCGAGCGCGCCCGAGCGGGAAAATTGCGCGCAGCTGATATCGCCGGGGCCACTTTCACCATCAGCAATCTCGGGATGTATCAAATCGACTCGTTCAGCGCCATCATCATTCCACCGCAGGCGGGAATTCTCGCCGTCGGAGGAATTGCGGACCGCGTTGTCGCCATTGACGGCAAAGCTGCAATCCGCCCCATGATGACCGTGACGTTGTCCTGCGATCATCGAGTCATCGACGGAGCGCAAGCGGCGCTCTTCCTGAAAGAGCTTGCCGAATCAATCGCGGAGCCTGGAGCAGTCAAGCTTCTTTTAAGCAACAGCCGACTCTGAATGTCACCTAGAGCGGCTTATATCCGGCTTCCGCGACATCGACGCGTTAGCCTCGGTTATTCCTTCGCCTTGTTCTTAAGTCCGACGTATACAGCATCAAATGGCTTGTCACCCAGGTTCTCTACCTTGTGCTTAAAGGGCGGGAACATCCTTGATTCCCCAGGCTTTGCATACACTTCTTTCACATTCCCGTCCTGATCGGTAAATTTGATGTGTCCTCCCGTTATATAAACCACCACCCCGCCGGGATGATCGTGCATTCCCGATTTCTCGTGCGGACCATAATGCACGTCCACCACTTGCACGTTCTCATTTTCGAAAGCCAGTTTGTAGTGCTTGGGCTCGACTTTCATCGCCTCCTGAGAGAAAGCCCCGATCACGGTCATGCAAAAAAACATCATTAAGCAGTTCAACTTTGTAGTCATGTTCGCTCCTATCGCGAGTTCCGCAAGCTGGAGCTTAGCCCATTTCGGGAAATCCACAACACACCTTGGTAACTGAAATGCTCTGGATCAATTTTGGTGCCCGTTGTCCCGAACCTCCAAGTACCATCGGTGCCGTTTCCGACCGTTTTGGCCATATAGAACTACGTAACACACGCGCTGCGTTTTTCGAGTAGAATGCACAGGCTAAGTTCTGGACACTTAATCGGCGGCAGTAAGTATGGACGCACCTGCTAGTGGCAGAAGAAAGTTTCGAATCGCGCGTCCGGTCCTGGCATTTGTCTTATTTAGTCTCGCCGTTTCGCCTGCTTTCTTCCTAATGCAACAAGTGGTCAAGGCGCAATCTGAAGCAGACGCGCAATCCTCATCTTCTTCGTCCCTCGCAGCCGGTTCAAGCAACAGAGACAGCACGAATCAAGGTGCCGACAAGAACTCGCCTGAGATGGCTACCCGCGATGTGACTCCTACCTTTAAAGTGAACGTGAAACTAGTCTTGGTACGCGTTGTGGTTCGGGATGCCAAAGGGCAAGCTGTCGGCAACCTTCGCGAGGAAGATTTTCAGGTATTCGACAACAAGAAGCCCCAAGTCATCTCCCAGTTTTCGGTCGAGCAGCCTGGGACTCGAGCTGCGATGGAGCTGAAAAGGACCGAGGCAATACCTGGCAATGAGCCAGTTGAGCAGCGGAAAGCACCTGCCGCACCAGAGCGCTTCACGGCTTACGTTTTTGACGATGTTCATTTGAAATTTGAAGATCTTACTTATGCGCGAGAGGCTGCCGAGCGCCATTTGGCTTCGCTGCAAGCCACCGACCGTTCTGCAATATTTTCTACGTCAGGCCAGACCGTTCTCGATTTCACCGACGATCACGCGAAACTGCACGATACGCTGCTGAAACTCCGGCCAAGGCCTGTGACTGGGTTCAACACGTGCCCCAATGTGAGCTACTACATGGCGGATCTCATCGAGAACAAGAATGATATGCAAGCTCTACAAGCCGCGACTCTCGATGCTCTGCACTGTGCATTTAATGACGACCAAAGGATGATAAACGCCGCGCAGTCAATGGCCGAGGGAGCAGCGAGGCGCGGTATCACCGAAGGCGAAGCTGAAAGCCGTCTTGCTCTGGGTGTCTTGAAGGATGTGGTCCGCCGAATTTCTATTTTGCCCGGCCAGAGAAGGATTGTGGTTATCTCTCCCGGGTTTCAGACTCCACAACTCGAGTATGAATACAACGACATCATTGAACGGGCGCTCCATTCCGAGATCATCATAGGCGCCCTGGATGCGCGCGGTCTTTACGTTCCAGGTCCAGCAGGCGATATCAGCAAACAGCCCTCGGGCAACCCATTGGTTGCAGGACAAGAGACACTCTATGACATCAATGGCGCTTCATCGGATGCGGATGTTCTGGCATCGCTTGCCGATGGTACTGGCGGCAGCTTCTTCCATAACAACAATGACCTCAACGAAGGATTCAAGCGTGTCGCGGGCGCGCCGGAATATTCGTACGTGCTGGGTTTTGCTCCGCAGAATCTGAAATTGGATGGAAGCTTCCATACTCTGAAAGTGACATTGAAGAATCCCCTGAAGCTCACTTTGCAGGGACACCGAGGGTACTACGCTCCCAAGCACCTGGCAGATCCTTCCGAAGAGGCAAAGCGCGAGATAGAAGATGCTCTGTTTTCGCAAGACGAAGTTCACGGCCTCCCCGTCGAACTGCGTACCCAGTTTTTCAAGTCGAGTGACGACGGCGCCAAGCTCTCAGTGCTGGCCCGCGTCGATGTAAAACGTATCCACTTCCGCAAAGAAGAGGGCCGTAACCGGAACGAGCTGACGGTGGTTTCCGCCCTCTTTGACCGCAACGGGAACTACCTAAAAGGCGAAGAAAAAGTTCTGCAGATGCGATTGAAGGATGAGACCCTCGAAAACAAGTTAAAATCCGGCGTCACTCTCAAAGCTAGTTTCGATGTGAAACCGGGAAGTTATCTTGTCCGTCTTGTGGTACGTGACGCGGAAGGGCAGTTGATATCGGCCGAGAATGGT
>JAOAPG010000082.1 GCA_025462785.1 Acidobacteriaceae bacterium | reverse complement strand
CAGGCTCGGACCCTCTACGGTCACCTCATATCGGCCTGGCGGAAGGTTCGCCAATGAATAGATCCCCGCACCGCTGGTCACAGTTGTAATCGTGAGCCCCGTGCCCATATTTCGACCGGTTACATGGGCCCCATCAATGATGGCACCACTGGGATCGGTAACAGTGCCCTGAATGCTGCCATTCGTTGTCTGGGCCAGAACCCACACTGTCGGTGCCATCAGGAACAACACGAAAGTACAGACGAGTCTTTTCACCGATCCCCCTTTACTGACGAGATTTCCGTCAGGGCGCGCAAGCTGTCTTCGCAAAGTTGAACTGCCACATTTAAACTGGGCACAAGAAAGGAGAATAAAAATTGACCGGCTTCACACTGTAGCGCTTTCCCACTATGAAGCGTGACCAATATTACCCTCTCCCGGCTTCCAGGAAAGGGTCTAACACGTGAATTCATTGTGATTCACAGGAGTGACACAGGCACATTCGGTTCTTGTCAAAGACCTGCCAATCCATTGACAATAAGCGAGTTAGCTTTCTTTTGCCGTCGATTGCAGGGGCTTTGGATCGTCCGCTAACATTTCCCATTCCCGGAACTTGGCGCGGTAATTCGCACCCTGGGTTCGGATCCAAGCCACGTTTTCGGCAAAATATTAAAGTTGAAATCGCGTGTAACGATCTCTGCCGGACATCATTTTGTGAAGTGGTCAGGATCCATCTCCTGGCTGCGCAAGCCTGCCAGCTCCAGCGCTTGAAGGACAAAAGAATTCCAAGCAAAGACGCGATGGTATCCAAAGTACGGATGCGCCGGGTCGGTGGCGATGTATTCCTGGCTGGTCGGAAAGTCAGGGGCAATATTAGTTTCGGCCCAGAGCCGGTTGGCGATAGCCGTCGCGGCGCCGCTCCAGCCGTGCAGCTTTCCGGTGACATAACCGCAGACTTCGATCCGCATCCAACTGCTACCGTTGTAATAAATTCCATCCATGCCGTGATTGGCATAGCTGGCCGCGAAGGAATCACTGATCATGGGGTGCCAGCTCTCATTGAAATATTTCCACCCCTTATCTCTATCCGGAAGCCCGATGAGGATCGGCCGCACCACACCCCCAGCTTCAGGATGCGGGCAATCTTTTCGCGGCATCATCGTAGGTATGCGATCGAGATGATTCACCACCATCTCGTCGGAGAGGATTTTCCGGCCAAAGAGCCAAAGCGACAGAAATTCCGGGAAGATTTCTGCAAACCCAATGGCGTCCGGAATATCTCGCGCCGGCCGCATGAACTTTCGTGCGGGATCGTAATAGCTGCGATAGAGATCTTCTACTTTGCCAAGATATTCCTCGGAAATCGTTTCACTTACACCGGGGATCTGGAGTTCCTTGATCGCGCGCGCGGTGACCGCCAGCACTCCCTGGTTTTCGCAAATGTTGGAGGTGCCCTCAGGGTAGCGGATGACGTCGAGCTGGCCCATGACGAACTGCGCCCAGCAAATGCCTTCGCGATGGGGATCGTAAGTTCGAAGACAATATTCCGCCGCCCTTCGTACCTTTTCCATGGGCAACTTAGTGCCGAAACGCCGGCGATTCAGAAACGCCCAGAGCAACCAGAGCGGTGTTGAGTCGTTGGACTTGCGCTCCACATTGGCGAGATTCGGCTCGACTAACGTGTTGATTGCTCCATCCGCTCCTTGATTTTCACCCCACAGATTGAAAACGCTCTCGTTCAATTCGCGATTGTGAATGCCATTGAGCGCGAAGAAGCTGTCACGGAGATACATCTCCCCGGCGGCCGAATACCAAATGCTCGGGGCGCAGATCGGCCGAAAGGTTTCCGGTCCTGCGATCCAGCAAAGCATCATGAGGTCGGCGTAAACCACCTTCTCGGTCTCGCCGCCTTTGAAACCAAGTCCGTCAGCCAGATGCACCTGACTGGCCAGCCGGTGACCTCGCACCGTGTCCGGCACCGTTTCATCCGCAAACACGAAAACCGTTTTCTCCGCCGCCCGCCCCATCTCCAGGCGATGGTAGGGCTGGCTGCGGGTGGCGATGAGCCGAATTTCGAGGCCGCGCACCTCGACTTTCGCGAAACCTGCCGGCGCGTCCACTATTAGATCTTGCTCGGAGGGCGCCACGGAAATGAAGACAGCGCAACCATGCCCTTCTAATCCCGGCACAAACACCGTGGTCCGGAATTCCGACCACGCGCCCGGCGATTCGGGCACCCTGTCGTTATACAGGCTGATGTCACTAACCTTGCGTGATTGCTCATCTACATCCCAAATCTGAACTGCCACTGGAGCCGCCGAACGATACTCCACGCGCACCGAATACAGCCCGCAAGCTCGCGCCGCAAAGGGAATGATCACCCCGTCGTCGGAGCTCTTGGTGGAGACGGCGGCCACACCGTCGCGCTCGTCCAAAGTCGCCTCGCCTTGTTTCTTCCACGACGAAACCTTCGGAAGGGCAATCATTTGTGCCTTCTCTTTTCCGTCTTCCTCCTCCATAATTTCGCCAAATGTTTGCTGCACGAAGAAATGGCCCTTGCTTCGTTCCTCCGCATCCGGACCGGAGTAGAGATTCACATCCGGAATACGGCGTGGCGCGGGTTTTACCGGTCTGCCATCGCGACGAACGATTCGCGTCCACTGGTTGCGATACCCCGAGTCCGTCAGCAGGCCAACGCACAAACCATTCTTTGTGCGGAACCCGGCGGCTGGAAAGTACTCATGCAACGATCCGCCTTTCGAGTCCAACTGATCGAAGCTCCAAAACCTTGCTGGATTCTCCTCCGCCTGCAAACGGTTGCTCAACTGGTAGAACAGCATGAACATATCGTCCTGCTGCAGCCGGACGTTCTTGCGCACAACGTGAGGAGTAACCAGTTCATAGTGCACGTGCGCGAACACAGTTGTGTTCAGATTCTTTAGCTGGCATTCGCCTTCAAGCACTACCTGCGTGGAATTCCCGCTGCACGACGTCGCCTTCCAATCATTCACGCGATCTTCCACGCTTCGTTCTTCGTTCTGGAAGAATGCCGAGAATTCGCCACCATGATTGTGGCCGGCAAAGGGCTTTCCATTGAAAAGAAGAGCGACACTGTAGCCCTCTTTGGGATTGCCAGTAACGTTTAACGCCAAGCCGTCGGCGCCAGGCGGCATTTCTGACGCCATTGCCCGCAACCCTACAAAACTCGACGCAAGACCGACGGATAGACCTCCCTTGATTGATCCCTCGATGAACCGACGACGCGAAATCCTTTTATAGATCATGCTCTTGTGGTCACCTGCCACGTGGAACGGTATGGGATGTCGTTCAATGTATCCGGCAGTATCCAACTAGTGAATGGATAGTTGCCTCTCGTGAGCTTCCAAGGGAAGGGTCTCACACGTGAATCCGATGTGATTCACATGCAAGAGAACGGACTACGCACCGCTTTGAAAAACAGGTGACTGCATTACGAGGAAACGGATTAGGAGTTTGCATTGAGAATGATGTTAAAATTCGTTTTTGTAATGGGACAATTCGAAGAACTGATACGCTATGGCACTATCGCAACAGTCGGTTCCGCAGTCAACAATTACCGATGATCTCCTGAGTGACAACCGTTGGCAACTTGTACAGCGGATTGTTTCCAGTTCTCCCCTTCAGAAGAGCACACGCCTCAGAGATTTGTTGCAGTTCATCACCGAGCAGACCATCCACGGAAAAGCCCACGAACTAACCGAGCAACATATCGGCAATGCGCTATTTCACAAACCGTCCGACTACAGCCCACTGGAGGACAGCTCGGTTCGGGTGCACGTTCGACAGTTGCGGCTGAAACTTCACGAGTATTTCAATGAAGAAGGTCGTAATGAGTCGCTCATATTAGACATACCCAAAGGCTCCTACGCCCCGGTATTCCGAGCGATTGTAAGAAACTCGGATCTACCCACGTCACCTCTCCCCACCGTGATTCCGGCCGCAGTTTGGCGCCGGTGGGCGTTCGTCCCGTGGGTCCTATGCGGCATTCTGGTCCTAGTATGCGCCGTATTGTGGTACCGTGCAGTCCCGCGCCAGACGTCTGGTGCGGCGGCTCTTTCTTGGCCGTCTTCCCAGATTTTCGATACGCGGCACCAGACGATCATTGTCGTCGCTGACAGCAACTATGGGATGTCCCGTATCCTCGCCGGTCAGCCCGGATCTCTCGACCAGTATGTTCGCCGGGATTTTCTCCAAAGCGCGACGGTCAGTAAGATTGGAGAGGTCGATTCTCGATTGGGCGAGTATATTTCGAACTCGACCCTCACCTCCTTCGCGGACGTGGCCAACGTCGTCTCACTGTTCAAAATGGCAGGGCCACTGCAATCGCAGGTTTCCGTACGCTATCCGCGGGATTTGACGATGCGCGATCTGGACCACAGCAATTGCATTTTTCTGGGCAGTCCGGGTTCTAATCCGTGGGTCACGCTATTACAGGACAAACTTAACTTTCGTGAGAGTGAGACCGCCGTGGGCAGGAGCGCCAAAGTATTTGTGAACAGAAAGCCTTTGCCCGGCGAACAGCTGCAATATGAAGGCCTGCGGTGGACCGGAACGATAGGCGAAGATTACGCCACCATTTCTCTTCTTCCCAATGCGACCCACGATGGCAGCGTGCTCGCGCTCCAGGGTCTTCAGCAGGAGGGAACGGAGGCCGCAGGCCGGTTCCTAGCGGATGAGGTGAATCGGCGTGAACTCATGAGCGCACTTGGCGTTTCTTCCCCCGACACCCTCTCTCAAAATATCTGGTTTGAGGCTCTGATTCGATCCCGCACAGTTTCCGGAGCTCCGAATTCCACGACTCTCGTTGCGGTCCGCCGGATTCATTAGTTACTCGGTCGATGGCAGCAGTCACACGGTCCACAGCCGCGCTGCCGCAGCTGCCAAGCTCTTCTTTTTTCCAATTTTCCATAATTCAAGGTTGCGCGGTCAGATTAGAATGTTTCTCGCGCGGCGAATCAGCCATGAGCGCTCAATCAATTGCGCCGAGCATGATCATGACCCAATTTCGGATTTTGCTGTTCTTACTCGCCACAGTGGCAGCGCCCGTGTTGAATTTGGCTGGACAGGCCGTTCCGTCACACTCAGTTCAAGACTCGGCGATCAAGTCCCACTTTGCCGAAGCCCAGAAAGCGCAACGCGATAAAGACTACGCAACCGCGGAGCGGGAATACCAAGCCGTGCTTGCCATTGCGCCTGATTTCGCCGAAGTCCATATGAACCTCGGCCTGGTCTATCAGCTTCAGAATCGCTCTTCCGAAGCTATGACGGAATTCCGCAGCGCACTGAAACTCAAAACGGGACTTGCCGGGGCGAATTTTTTTCTCGGGGTTGACTATTGCAAGTCTGGCGAAGGCACCAAGGCCGTTCCCTACTTGAAAGCAGCGCTCCAAAAGGAACCTAATCGGCCAGACATCTGGTTGTGGCTGGCCACGGCGCAAGAGATTTCCGGCGAGCTGCAACCCGAAGTCGCAACCCTTCTCCGGGCCTTGGAGCTTCACCCTAACGACGCTGACCTGCTCTACCTGCTGGGAAACGCCTACGAGCGATTGGGGAAACAAGAGGTTGCG
Source organism: Acidobacteriaceae bacterium (assembly GCA_025462785.1). Taxonomy (GTDB): domain Bacteria; phylum Acidobacteriota; class Terriglobia; order Terriglobales; family Acidobacteriaceae; genus JAOAPG01. Next base: position 2,654 of record JAOAPG010000082.1, on the reverse strand, counting down.
CACCTGGGGAAAATTGCTCCCGGCTCGGCGCGCAGCGAACAGTTGCTGGCGGAGAGTTATGCGTCGAGCAACGAGTGGCCTTCCGCGGTCATTCATTTTCAGAATGCCCTGGTGGCTTCGCCGAACCGCGCCGGATTGCACGCCGAGCTGGGTGAAGTTCTTTTGCGCGCGGGAAAAATAAACCAGGCGATTCAAGAATTCGATGAAGAGTTGCTGCTTAATCCTGGCAGCGTGCGTGCCTTGGCACGCCGCGGTGAAGCGAAGTTGATCCAGGAAAACGTTGAGCCCGCGCTTCAGGATTGGGAAAAAGCGATTGCGCTCGACGTTCCGCAAACGGAGCAACTCCTTGGCCTTCGCGAAGCCGGATTCGGCGACGCTGCCCTCGAACAGCTTTCCGACGCGACCCGCGAAAAAATCCAGAAGCTCGCGCCCGCCCTGCAAGGCCGTAATTCTCCAGCGGCGCATTTGGCTTCGGCGTTTCTCGCCGAACAAAACGGGAACCTGCCTCAAGCAGCGGCCGGACTGGGCCTTGTAGCTTCCGTCCCTCGCAAGGAGGTTGCCAGCAGGAACTGCACCGAAGCGGAGGTCAACCTCGCGCTTCAACGAGGCCGGGTGGCTGAGGTCGCGCCCTGCGTCGGGAAAGTTTTGCTTTTGCGGGGTTCCGCCGACCTTCGCATTCGAGTGGCCAGCGCGTTGCTGGAAACCGGAGAGTATTCAACTGCCCTCAAAATGCTGGAGGGATTGTCGACTACGGATCGGAATTCGCCGGAAGCATCCTACTGGCGTGCGCGTTCGTATGAAAAACTGGCAACCGCGGCTTATCTTCGCCTCTACCAGGCAGACCCAAATTCCTATCGCCTGCATCAGCTGATGGGCGATCTGGAGGCGGCAAAAGGCGATGATGGAAAAGCCATCGAAGAGTACCGCGCCGCCATCGCCTTAAAGTCATCCCTGCCCAATTTGCATTACAGCTTGGGCCACTTACTATGGAAAGACCTCAAAGTGCCCGAAGCGCGCGCCGAACTCGCGGCCGAGCTCGAGTTGAACCCACATCATCCGGGAGCGCTAAACGACCTCGGGGATACTTACTTGCTCGAGCATCAACCTGATAAAGCCTTGCCCTATCTAGTGCGGGCGCTCGCCGCGGATTCCGCCAATCCCGATATACACCGTGACTTGGGCACCGCATACTCCGAGCTCGCCGATTACCGGAAAGCGGAAGAGCAGTTCAAGATCGCTGTGTCTGCCGACCACGACGGTTCTGTCCATTACAAACTGGCCAGGGTTTACCAGGCGCTTGGAGAGAAACAGAACGCAGCCCGTGAATTCGCTTTCTCCACCGCCCTGAATCGCGAATCGCACAACAAGCTGGAAAAGCAAACTGAACGCGTGGGCGAGGTAACAAGATCCGCCGAGAATCCTTAGCATGAAACAGTGGCTGATTCTTTTTCTCTTTTTTTCTCCCGCTCCCAATTATGTGCTCGCCAAACCATCCGGGCAAGCGGACGCGTTTCAGAGGGGTCTTACGGCGCTTAAAGACAATCAGTATACGGATGCCCTCGAAGAGTTGACGGCAGCGGAGCGCGAGCATCCTAACGATCCACGCGTTCACAATTTTCGCGGGATCGCCCTTGCCCGCCTCGGCCAGAATACCGAGGCTGCCGCCGAATATCACAAGGCGATTCACCTGGACCCGCGTATGGAAGATGCCTACCGGAATCTAGGCTATCTCGAATGGACAGAGCGCCAGCTGGAGCCAGCTCGCGAAGCGCTGGAACGCACAGTGCAACTGTCACCCACCGACTCTTATGCCCATTACTATCTCGGGCGGGTAGAGCTGGAGGCGCAGCGCTACTCGCACGCCATCCAAGAACTGCAGACGTCTCGCGTGCCGTTGCCAGCGGACGCTGATTTCTCGATCCAGCTCACGACTGGGTACATCGCGTTAGGCCGCCGTGAAGATGCCCGTAAATCGCTTGCTCATCTTGTGACGCTTCCCTTGAATGACGCGCAATCGATTCAGGTCGCCTCCATGCTCCTGGCCATCCACCAGAACGAGGCGGCGATCAACCTCGTTCAGCAACTGAGCACGCGTTCATCACCCGTCGCACCGTCGTGGCAGGCATTCGATCTGGCGCTGGTTTATCTGCTTGCCGGAAACGATCAAAAAGCGGTCGACCAGGCGCACGCCTACGCCGAGTCTCTGCCCCAAGCAGCCTCAAAGTCCGCCGAATCTGCGCAGGCTTGGTCCTTAATAGGCATCGCCTGTGCCCACCTGAGCCAGGGAGAGCAGTCAGTCCATGCCTTGCGCCAGGCTGCCACGCTTGCTCCCGGCGAAGAGGAACACTGGCTCAACTTAAGCCGCGAGCTGATGGAGCTAAGCCGCTATTCCGAGGCAATCTCAGCGGTCCAAGATGGACTGGCCGTCGACCCGAAATCCTACGCTTTGCATTTGCGGCTGGGAGCAGCGCAGCTCGCGGCTGGCCACTATGCCAAGGCCGAAAGCGTCTTTCGCGATCTTGTGGCCGCTGGCGATCCTCTGCCAACCGGCTATATCGGATTAGCGCAGGTGTTGTTGAGAACAGGCCGCGCTGAGGAAGCGGCCTCTGAGCTTGCCGATGCACAGCGGAAGTTGGGACTAAACTTTCTCCTTA
>JAOAPG010000078.1 GCA_025462785.1 Acidobacteriaceae bacterium | reverse complement strand
CGGCGAATTCCATTGCGCTTCGAGATATCGCACGAGCTCGTCTTGAGACGCATCAAATCTTGCCCGCCGACGCAGAGTATCAATGGCTTTGAATCGGGCCGTCGAAATCAACCATGGTCGCGGGTTGCCGGGTACTCCACTGCTCGGCCACAGGCTCAGCGCAGCCGCAAAGGCTTCGTGCATCGCCTCCTCAGCGAGATCAAGATCACCGAGCAAGCGGATCAGAGTTGCTAGGATTCGTCCCGAATCCACGCGATAAAGGGAGTCGAGCAATTCTCGTATCTGCTCGGTGGAACGTTCGGACATGACACGCTCGGACATGACGACGACCTTAGCAAACCCGCTACCCGGAATCAATTTGGCAAACGGCGGATCGATGCAAAGTGCCCAGGTCCCCACTCTGAAATCTGGACAACAGAACGGTTCCTCGGTTGACTCAAAATCGCCAATGCACTCATTTGAACTTCGTACAAGCTCAACACTACCGCGTTGCTCTCGAGTCACGAGCAATCCGGAAGTTGAACCACAAAAGCGAGACGGTCAGAACTAGGCTTCAGGGACTCGAGGCATTTATGAGATGGGTTGTAGACTGAAGTTCTTTTCCGCGTGGAAAAGGCCGTCGAACGAGTCTAACAACGTCTGTAACACTTTGCGTACGCACAGACGGATCGCCAGCGGGACGGCCAAGTCCCACCAAGAAGCCAACATGACGCGCAACGCAGTAGCGGACTGCGCAAAAGCGCGACAGGTGGACGAAAAGACGCTCCTTAAACACGGACGGTAGGGGATTGTCGAGGTAGGCAGCTTGTGCGAAGCCCCACAGTTTCTCAATGATCTCGGGAGTCTCAGGCGCGAGACGGGAAAAATTTGGAAGAATCCCGAATCGCCCCTCTACGCGATTCGCAAGGTCTGATGCTGTATCTCCCGCTGGTTCGCCACCCTTTGAAATAACAATTAGAACACTAATCATGTGAGGGAATGTGTTTACACCGTGCGCACAATCGTGTATATTCATTGTACGCACAGTTTGGAGGGGACCTTATGCGTGGAGCAGCAACCAAATCCGAAAAGACCCGCGGTGGAAACATCAATCTTCGAGTAAGCCGGGGCCAAAAATCGCTCATCGACCGCGCCGCCCAAGCGCTGGGCCGCAACCGGTCGGATTTCATGCTGGAAATAGCGTGCCGAGAGGCGGAGAGCGTCCTGCTTGACCGGCGCTACTTTGCTTTACCAGACGAAGAGTTCAGGCGTTTCAGGGCCATGCTGGACAAGCCTCCGGGCCGTAATCCTCGGCTGGCTCGGCTGCTCAAGACGACTGCGCCATGGGACAAATGAGCACCGCCGGAGATCAAATCAGCGCTCCGGAGAAGCTCTCCTTAGACCACGATCTCTCCCAATTCGAGTGCGGCGAGCCTACCCTCGATGATTGGCTGAGGCGGCGGGCACTCCAAAACGAGGAAAGCGGCGCCTCCCGGACATACGTTGTTGGCCCAGGAAAGCGGGTTGTGGGCTACTACGCTCTCGCTGTAGGGGCGGTAGCTCACATTGACGCACCCGGCCGCGTCAGGCGCAACATGCCCGATCCAGTGCCGGTGATGGTGATTGGCCGGCTCGCTGTGGATCGGACAGTTCGAGGTCAAGCGTTCGGTCCGGCTCTGCTGAGAGACGCCATTTTGCGCACTTTGCAGGCTGCCGAAATCGCCGGCATCAGGGCCATCCTGGTGCACGTCATTTGCGAACGCGCCAAACGATTCTATGAGAAATGGGGATTCATTTCTTCGCCCATAGATCCGATGACCCTCATGATAACCGTGGCAGAAGCGCGGAAAGCGTTGGTCGAGAAATCCAGCGGACACCGAACAGAACCTCAGGACGCATCATAAATATCACACTCCTCAAGGCGCTTGTCGCCCTGGCCCGAGCCTGCATCCTATTTATCAGCTCTGCAGCGATTCACCGATATATAAGGTATATGACTGCGAGGACTTCCAGGCCGGTCAACTCCAGGCAGAGGCCGTTCCCGAAACCGAACCTTTGCGCATGTTGCTAGGTGGGCTGATCGCTGCGACTAGGCAACGTATATATCGCACGTTGGAACGAATCCGGGATGTTGAAAAAAGCGATTCGTCGGGATATAAACGCTGATCCGGAGCGCGGAGTTCCTGAACTAAAAAGCGTGTGCAGTACGAACATACAATCGAAGCCGGGGTCATCGACGCGAATCCTAAACTGCCCAATTTTGTCTCGTCTTTATTCTTGAGCATCTCGTCCGTAACCTTCGGACGGATCTGACAAGAAAGACCAAACTTGTTTCAGCCACCCGCACTGTTCTGCCTTCGGGGCTGCCGAGAGCTTCGACCGCAAGTAATGTAGTTCTTCCTGGGTATTGCAGTGCACCATGGATGAAATCACTTCGTTGAATGTGAAGCTGTGTGCACGAGCGCCGTCGATTGCGGCAAAGCGCTCGCCTTCAAGGGGGCTGGCAGTCCCTATCCTATTAGCGCCCTTTAATTAACAATTGTAGCTCGTCCTTGATTTCTTGCAGTCTCTGGTTGCGCCGTTCTTCCTCTACCAATTGCCGCCAACCTCGTTTGAGGAGACGTTTAAATTCTCGGCTCTCATCGCTGAGTCTCTGGATTTCGGCTCGGAGAGCTTTAATGCGGTCGGAAAGAGGAATCGAGAGAGTCGAGGACATTTAAATAGGGTAACAAAAAACTCTTTCCGCCATATCGCCGTTCCGGGAGACAACGCTAGCCCTGCGACGGCAGCAACCCTGGCCTTCACCGGCTGTCAGTAGTCGAGGGAGCCACAGGACCATCCCTGGGTGGCAGTAGGGTTGGAAAAATGGGGCAAGCGCGTGTTCCCAGTGCCTGCCCCACAGAGGCTCAGGTTTAGAGAGAGCTGAGGAACTTGAATAACTCCCCGCGCTCGTAAGGAGTTAACTGTTTGAACTGGCTAATCGAGTCAGCAGCTTCACCCTGGTGGCGAAGAATCGCCGCCGCGAAGGACTCCGACTTCAGGTCGTGCATGAACCGGGATTTGGTGCGCAGACCCCAAAGCGCGGCCGTGCGCAGCTTGTGTTGTGTATCTTGTGGTCCTCCCTGGACAATGCCGTCACCGGTGCCAACATCGTGGAGCAGGAAGTCGCTAAAAGGATGAATAATCTTGCTTCCCAAGGCGTCGGGGATGGTGAAGGTCCCGCCATCGATCACGGTTCCGGGAGGAGCGGTGATGATAGTACGGACGTGGCACACACTGCACTTAACTTGGGCAAACAGCTTTTCACCGGCTTTAACTTCCGGATCGCCGACCAGCACAGGATCGCGCGGCGGAACCAAGGTGCCGCGGATGAACTGAGCAAAGTGGTCAATTCCAAACAGACCCGTCTCGTCCGCCGTATCCTCGGGATCTTTCGTCGTCTTGCAGACGGTTGTGACATCCACCGGCTTCAGCCGGTTAGAGATGCCGACCTCGTTCAGGTAGGCGTCGGCGGAGAACGACAGGATGCTGCCGTGCTGATCCTTCCAACCAAAGCGGCCCACTCGGGTTTGTCCGGGTGCCTCCAAGATGGCCACTTCGACGGTTTCACCATTGATCATCCCGTTGCTCTGTTTCGGTTGTTCGGCGGCAATGTCGATTAACGTCTGGTCATCAATCGCTTCGACGAAGCCATCTCCCAGCGTATTGAGCGCGGCTCGCAGGGTGCGGATGTTTTCGGTGGGCGGCAGATGCTCCTCTGCCTGGGGGCAGATCGCACGGTCGTTAATGATCGAACGGCCCGTGATCGTATCCTTACCGTGATTGATAACAATGGTTGGATTTACGAAGTTGCCATTGGCATCGAGGTGCCCGGCCCGCACTTCGGTGATTTGGCTGGGTCCACCAGTGCCGGCGTTCTGGTGGCAATCAGCACATATCGTAGCGTTGTGCACGGGGCCGAGTCCAGTGTCGTTTCCTTCCCGCTCCTCGAAGTTTGCTTGGTCCAAAGCGAAGGTATCGTTAGGCGGTTCGGGAATGCCATTACTGACACTCCTTGAGCCAGGATGCTTGGATAGTGTGGGTGTGTTGAAACCAGCAGGCGCCTCGGTTGCCGTGGGTGGTACAGGCTTCTGTGCGGACTGTTGCGCGAGGCCAACGAGACCAAGACCAATCACGCCGGAACAACACACCACGAGAAGAACGTTTTTTCTGATCATGGAATGGATTTCCTCCAAACGTATTCGTTATGACACCCCTCAGGGCGTGGTAAGGGCTCAGCAAGGCCGCGGCGATCGGCACAGCGATGCTGAAATTTGCGCTCCTAATCCTGTAACTAAGTGACGGAGGAAATATTCCGTGGAAAAGTATTTTTGTTGTGCCCTAGTGGCGTTCCAATTTCTCGTACCACTCCACAACTTATGTGATCGAAGCGGAATAAAAGATCAGAAAGCCCGTTATCCCGGTGAGAGCATCTTGAGCGAGGTGGATGATGAACAAAATCAGAATAAGCAGATGTGCGGCGAACAAATCGGTAGCACGAGCGTTATCGCACAGTCGTAAATCGAAGAGGAAAACGAGCCCACAACAAAGACAAGCGGAAAACGACGAACGCGCTGTGAACTGCGAGATTTGTGGTGTAATCCAAAAACTCGGACTGGGCAAGTCAGCTCACGAATTGTGGCTCTGTACCGACAAACAGGTGTCAGGCCGTGGCAGGCGCGTGGCAATAGTCGGGCGAATGAACTGTCGGGCTAGCAATCATTTGTATGAGACCGAGTCTGGATGTGGCTTTCGCGGCCGTATGCATATACAAAACTTAGACAGGCTAGATCGGAAGAGTCTCATTCCAATGCCATTCTTAAATCAGTAAGAAAACAAAACCACTCCCCAAAAACTCACTGCGTTGCTTCTCTAGATCTGCCCTGTCGATCGCCGGGCCGGCAGGGAATAAAAGATCAGAAACTCAGTTATCCACGGTGAGATTCATTTCACAGGAGGCGATTGTGAGCAGCAGAAGAAGCAGATTCGTTAAATTCAACTCGGCGGCGTTGGCACTCCTTGCCACCGTGTTGCTTGTGTCTGGTGGAGCATCGGCGAAGGATCACAAGCTCAAAACGTCCGACAACCAGGCCCGTGTGGTCGCACATATTTCGTTCACGGGACTAATGGCTGCCGATATGGCAATGCAGAAAAAAGTGAACGACAAGTACTACCTCTACGTGCAGCACTCAAGAGATCAAGGCATCTCGATTATTGATATCAGTAAGCCCGCTGAACCGAGAGCCATTGGAGTAATTCCGTGGCCGGATCCAGCTATGTCAGGCAGGATGAACTTGACGGGTGATTTGGCGATCATTGCTGAAACCAGGGTCCTCCCGATGCGCAGCAGCACCTCCAACGACGACCTTGTGCTTTGGGATCTGTCGAATCCGACCACTCCTCGAGTAGTGCAGAAGTTTTCTGGAGTGATCAAGTGGTTTCAGGACGAGCGGGATTTTGTTTATGTTTTAAATGGCGACGGATTGTGGGTGGTTTCAAAACCAGCAGATCGACAGCCGGAGCAAACTGCGTCCTCGAACAGCTATTGAAAGTGAGGAAATAGCAAGGACCGATAACACGGCGAAGGGTCTAGAGCAGGCATGGTCCCCGAGCAAACGTCCACCCAAATTTCAGAAGAGGTAGGCTGATGGTAAGTCCTTTCGATCTCAAGACCGTACTTCTGGCCAAGCACGGACAACATGTGGCGCTGATCCACTTTCCGATCGCGATGTTCATTTCAGCAGTGGCATTCGACCTCATCTCGCAATGGACGAAGCGTCGTGGCCTCGCGGACGCGGCTTATTACAACCTTCTGGTGGCAGCGATTTCGACTGTGCCGGTTCTCGCCACCGGTATTCTCGCGTGGCAGTTCCAACTCGAGGGCCAGAAACTGAAGGGAATCCTATTGCTGCACCTGGTACTTGCGTGCGTTTCAACAATGATGATCTGGCTGGTGTGGTGGGTGCATTTCCGCGCGCGACGGCGGACCGTGTTGTTGCCTAGCTATCGTCTCACGGTGGAATTTGTCGCAGTCGGTATCGTCGCACTGACCGGGCATTTGGGTGGCTTCCTCAGCGGAGTAAACGGCCCCGGCTAGTGCTCCGATAAGTCCCATGCTAAGGATGAATAATCGAGAGCATGCTACTCGGAGAAAGAAAGTCAGAGACATTAGGAATCGCATTCAAAAGGCTACCGCTGACGAATCGCGTCGAGTACCTTGTCGCGCCAAGTGACGACGAGCAAGCCGCAAGATCATCCCGCGGGTCGCCGCAAGGCGGTCTGAGAGCACAACGTGACGAACGCCTACTAAAATTTTCTCGTCCAAAGTCTACACAACCGTCACATCTTGAGAACTCCGAAACCTCGCGAACGTACCTTACTTCACTTTGCCCACGAGCAGACAAATCTGATTCCAGGAATACGCTGAGTTCTTTTCTGTCGAAGGCTAAGTCTTCGGAAGAGCGTTACGTTTGTATTCCTCCATGCGGTCGCTCCGTTTAAAGAAGTCGGTACGCTGTCCAGACAAGAGCGGAAGTTTCTGGTCGCCTTCAATTTGTCCGGGAATAAAAGCGGCTCCTCCAAGTTATCAACTCAGAGCGTTACAAATAATGGAGGAGAGAAATGTCGGACAAGAAACAAGATCTCATCGACCAGAATTTGCAAGACCTCAACCATGATGGCGTCGATCGTCGCGGGTTCTTAAAGTGCATGGCATGGGCGGGGACAGGACTGGTCTGGGGCTTGAGCGGCGGTATCCCATCATCTCGCGCATTCGCGAAAGGCAGCAACGATGCCGGCAAAGGCGCGGACTTCAGCTTTGTACAGATCAGCGACAGCCACATCGGCTTTAACAAGCCAGCTAACCCAGACGTCACCGCTACGCTGC
>JAOAPG010000069.1 GCA_025462785.1 Acidobacteriaceae bacterium | reverse complement strand
GAAGACCACCCTCCTCGATTGCATCGCAGGGCTGAAGACGCCAAATGCGAGCATGATCGTGGCGCAAGATCGTGTCTTGTTTGATTCGACGCACGGAACGAGTGTTGCGGTAGAGCATCGCCATATTGGATATGTCTTCCAAGACTTAGCACTGTTTCCGCATCTGACGACGTCGCAAAATGTTCAATATGGTCTTCGCCATCTTTCTTCGACTGAACGAAAAAATCGCACTACTACGATTTTGCAAGCCTTCCGCATTTCTCATTTACAAAATCGTCGGCCGGGAGAGATCTCCGGCGGTGAGCGGCAACGAGTGGCACTGGCGCGTGCGCTCGTAACCGATCCATGTGTACTGCTCCTCGATGAACCTCTTTCCGCGCTGGATGCCGCGACGAAGGCCAGTATTGTTGACGACCTGCGTGTCTGGAACCAAGCCCACCGCATTCCCGTTCTGTATGTGACGCACAATCGCGAGGAAGTTTTCGCGCTCGGAGAACGCGTAGTCATTTTGGAAAACGGACGCATCATCGCTCAAGGCACTCCGCACGAAGTGATGACTGCACCACGTCAGGAGACAATTGCCCAATTGGCGGGCTTCGAAAACATCTTCGGCGCCCAAGTAGTCGCGGCCCATGAAGGTCGCGGGACGATGACCTGCCGGATTACGAATTCCCGAACAGCCAGCGGCATCGAATTGGAAACCCCGCTGGTACGAGCCGATGTGGGATCTCACTTGAGGGTTGGTATTCGCGCAGGCGACATCCTTTTGGCAACAGTAAAGCCGGTGGGATTGAGCGCGCGTAACGTGATTCCAGGCAAACTAAAAAGCGTTGCTCAACGGGACATGATCGTGGTCGGAAAAGTAGATTGCGGAATAGATCTAACGGTCCATCTCACGCTGGCGGCCCGGCACAGTTTGCAACTGGAGGCTGGGCGGGAAGTCTGGATCATCATAAAGACTTACTCGTGTCACTTGATGAGTATGAGCTAACGGGCCTGTGACTAATACGGTCGCGCTCTCGCTTCCTCTACTCGGTCCATCTCGATTACCGCTACCCACTGCCCGTCGCGATTGTCTGCATAGACTACATGCCCGCCTAATATTTGAGCCGCCGCTGCTGGGGGCACGTCCCGGTGGTAGCCAAAGAATCTTGTCTTCAATTCTGTCCAAGTTTGCCAATGCTCGAGGAGTGCATGACGTGGCTCGTACTTTGTCGAGAAAACCAGTGCGACATCGAAGTTGGAACTTAAGTCCACTGCGGACATCAACTGCTCGGCGGTGAAATCCTCGATGCGTACCACTTGCATGGGACGCGGTACGTATCCTAGATAAGGGCGAGTGAGCTCGTCGTTCGCCGGCCACGCCGTCAACACTCGCGCTCTCGGGTAGCGCGCCTCTAAGAAGTTCTCAGCGCGCTGATGCAGCACGATGTAGTCGCGATACGCAAGATTGTCTTCCATGGAAAATCCATAGGGAGGATTGAGGAACAAGCCGATTGCAAACGCCACAAAGATCAATGCTACGATGACGCGCCAATGGCGCAATCTGCGGCGGACGGTCGAGATCCCAATAATAATGATAAGTGGCACCACTGGAAGCATGTACCTGGCCAGCACAGCTCCTCCGACCACGGACAGAGCCAACACATACACGACAATGATGGCGAGAAACGTGAATTGCACGTTAAAGGCAATCCGCGCCCGTACTTCATTTTTCGAATGGCTATGTTCCGACAAGGGCTCGCGAGTCATCGCGAACAGCATAGCCAGAGTGAGCAGGTATAGATTGAAGTATCCAAAGACTTGCCACAATCGCAACATTAGAGCGAGCAGGATCCGCGGTGGCTGGATTGTCGCTTGGACGTTATAGCGAAAGAATTCCGGATTACCGAAGATGAATCCGGTGCGCACGTAGTGGTACGCATACCAGGCGAACAGAGGAATCATCGGCACCAGAAGAAACGCTGATTTCGTAATGGACCGTCGATACAAGCAAAGCGCAGGATGGCTTGCGGCAAGCCGCGGACAGATCCGTTCCCAGGTAAACAATTCCAGCGGAACCAGAATCGCAGTTTCTTTCGCAAGGAAGGCGAGACTAAACCATATTGCCGCTGCACTCCGTCGATCTTCTATATATGCGAGTAAACCCCAGAAGACTAATCCGGCAGCGGCCAGATCAACGTGGGCTAGCGAGCTCTGGGAAAAAAATACCGGATAGATCGCGGTACAAACCGTAGAAGCGACAGCTACCTCTTTACTGCTGATTCGCTTTGCCAGTTGGAACAGTCCGGTTAGTGAGAATGCCGCCACGGCCAGCATCGCAATGCGCGTTACAAGCGGAGAGTATCCCGCGATCTTCCAGCAGAACGCCAGATACGCCATAACCAACGCTGGGTGCGCATTCGAAGGAGTCGAGTGAGGGATCAGGCTACCGGAAAACAGCAGATCCCGCGCCGCTGGTATGTAGTAGCCAGCCTCATCCCAGAAATATGGCAGGCGTAACAGCGAAATATGGAGCAGAGCGCTAGCGAAAAAAATCAGCACAAAAATCAGTGCTGGATGATCGAGCCTTCGTACGCCTTTCTTGGAGTTGGCCACCGGCGGCGTCTAATGCACCGGGCCGGGAGTAGACCGCGGATCGAGCTTAATTTCGCCGAAAGCGCCTTCGTAATTGGTGATGTTTTGCTGCAAAATGGCCATTAGCGCCTTAGCCTGCTGCGGGCTCAAATAGATTCCCTGAAAATTTTGCACTTCCACCTGTGTCTCAGTCTGCTGTTGCATCGTTCCGAAGACTAAAAAGAAATCCCACACGCTTACCCTGACCTGAACGCTATTTGCATAACCTTCGCGGTACTCGGGGGTATTCACCAGTTTGACGTTCGGTTGAATTGGATTGGCCATAGGTTACCTAGTGTAGCGGCATCGCGCAGGGATGAAAAGTATGGAGATCCTGCGGAAACAATTATGCTCCCAAGCTTGGAGTTCTCGTGTCGAGGTGGATTTCTAAGGATCTCAACTATGACGCCATGCCATCGCTCGCCGAAAACGACGCGACCTTAAAGACCGGCAAGCTTGCCAGCACCGTAGTGCCGTTCTCATTCGAGTCGATCGAAACGTTGCCCCCGAGTTGCCGGACGCGTTCGCGCATGCCCCGTATGCCGACTCCCGCCTCGCCGACGACGGCCATCCTCATCTGCTTTTCTAGTGATATGCCTTTGCCTTGGTCCTTCACTTCCACGGCAATCTCGTCTCCTGAGCGAAACACCCGGATTGAGGCCGTCGGGCTGCCAGCATGGCGATGAATATTTGTGAGGCACTCCTGCACGATCCGAAAAAGTGCAGTTTCGAATTCTTGCGAGAGCCGGCCAAGATCGGCAGGGATGTCCAAGCTAACCTCGATTTTGCTACGTTCAGCGAACCCTTCCACGTACCAGCGCAGGGCCGAAGCTAAGCCGGCTTCATCCAGAAGCGGAGGATGGAGAAGATGAGACATGGTGCGAAGTTCTCTCGACAGATCGTTCAACAATCCCAAGCAGTCGGCGATGAGTTTCGACGAGTCTCCCCTGTGCGTTCCAGATTGCAAAGAAGAGAGATTCAGAGACAGGGCAACAACCATCTGACCGGTGCTGTCGTGAAGTTCGCGGGCTATTTGTCGACGCTCATTATCCTGTAATTGCAGCAGGCGTCCCGTTAGATGGCGAAGGCTGTCCTCAGCGCGCTTTCTCTCACTGACCTGTTCCTCGAGTTCCGTGGTTCGCTCCTGCACTCTTCTTTCGAGTTCGTCATGAGCTTCCCGCAAGGCCTCCTCAACCAGCTTTCTGTCAGTAATGTCGAGCTGGGTGCCAACCAAGTGCTTCGGGTTGTGCTGGCCGTCAAACAGAACTTGGGCGCGAGCGTACATCCATCGAACTTCAGAGTTATCATTCCGGCGAATTCTGAATTCGATTTCCAGCGACCCAGTGCTCAAAGCCTCATCCAAAGCAGTGTTCACACTGGCGCGATCTTCCGGGAGCACGCGTTCGATCCAAGCCTCGCGGCTTTCAGGAGAATCATCCTTAGAGAGGCCATACAGTCTTAGCAACTCATCCGACCACACATTCGAATTCGTTTGCGGATCCCAATCAAAGCTACCCAAATGTCCGGCGCGCTGAGCGAGCGCGAGACGCTCCTGACTAAGGCGTAAAGCGTCTTCCGAGCGTTTTCGTTCGGATATGTCGTGCAACACAGCGATGAAGTATTTTGGATTTACCTTTGATCCTTCCAAGCTCGATCCACTCAATAAGGACACCGTCAAATCGGCCCAAATACTTGATCCGTCGCTACGGATGTATCGCTTCTCTGTGACGTACTGATCAATTTCGCCATCCCGAAGTTTTTGTAATCCCGCGAGGTCGGCTTCGATGTGTTCCGGATGTGAGATGTCTTTGAATGTGATCTTTAATAAGTCTTCCGGCCGGTAACCGAGAATTTCGCAGAATCTCTGATTCACACGTAGGAAACGGCCAGAAAGATCGACGTGAGCCATGCCGACAGCTGCTTGCTCAAACGTGAACCGAAAACGTTCTTCGTTTTCGTCGAGCTTCTGCTCTACCTGCTCATGTCTGGCAATGGTGCGGCGGTTTGACTCGGCCAGCGCTATGATAACGATCGATACAAAAACGAACGTGAGAAGTCCTGCAACCTGTCTAGTATCGGAGGTGCTAAAGGTAAACCGTGGCACCGAAGAAAGATAATCCGAACCAAACACTCCTAAGACAATCGTTAAAATTGACGGCCCAAGCCCGCAGTACAAAGCTGAAAAGGCTATAGCAGCAAACAAAAGCGCGAAGGGAGCCGAACCGTGAAGTACAGGCTCCAGAAGCGCTCGGCCGCCTAGAGCGGCCGCTGTCGCCAAAATAGCGAAACAATAACGTGACACCGATTTTTTTTTGAAAATCGGCGCGAGTCGTGGAAGAGACGTCATTCGGCAGTAGATAAGTCTATCAAAGTCAGCTCCCACAGCCGCATTGAGGTCACGCTAAAGGTTGTAAGTCTCTCAATAAGGGGAGCTTGTGGTCTCCTCGTGTACGATGTCGAACACAAGACCTCACTGTACATTTAGCTTTTGTACTCTCGTTCTTGCTGTCGTTATCCTGCTTTTATTATCTTATTGATAAGCAATGTACAAAAGACTGCTTCGATTGGCTTACCTTTGACATCTCTTCTCTGAGTGAGGCTTGAGGATGCAGTTTTTGTCATCGCGGATGAGTTGGGTGGTTTTTGTGGCAGGTGTTCTGCTACTGCTCGTCATCGCGTTGGCTGCCGACCGTACGACTGCCCTACTTGCCGACAGCGAGAACTGGGTTTCCCATACGCACGAAGTTGAGACGGTTGTTGCGCAAGTGCGCTCCGAACTGTTCGCGGAGCAAGTAGCACTGTCGAGGTACAGTCTTACCGCCGATGAATCTCATCTCAGGCAATATTCAGAATCCGTGCAAAGTCTCCGCAGCGGGCTGAGTCATCTGCGAGCTCTCACATCGGATAACTCTGCACAGCAGCAAAGGCTGGATGCGCTCGTTCCCCTAGTGGATAGCCGACTCGCATTGATAGAGCGGAACATCGCTTCGCTGAAGACGAGCCATTTTGATCGTCAGCAGCAGGCTAATTTCGAAGTCCAAAGTGAACAACTTAACGAACAAGCGATCGCACTCCTACATGAGATGGAGCGCGAAGAAGACCGGTTGCTGGATGTTCGCGAAAGTATTTCCCAACGGAGTTATGGCAAGTTAAGAATCTGGTTGATCGTAACGTTCCTATCGGTGCTAGGGATGTTATTGGTTACTTTCCGTCATACGGTTGTTCAGCTCAAAGAGCGTCGCCGTGCCGAGAATGCTGTACGCCGTTTGAGTGCCCGCCTTCTGCAAGCTCAAGATGAAGAACGCAGAAAGGTTGCGAGGGAATTACATGATGGCCTGGGACAATATCTTGCAGCCCTGAAAATGAACCTGGACCCGCTTCGGAGCCCTGAACTATTAGGGGACGCTAGCCGGAAGACGAAACTAGTATCCGAATCACTCCAATTGCTGGATCAGGCAATCGCGGAATCACGCACTCTGTCCCATCTGCTTCATCCGCCGTTGCTTGACGAAACCGGGTTTGCTTCGGCGGCACAGTGGTATATCCAAGGATTTTCGGAGCGAAGTAAGATTCAAGTCGGCTTGCAATTGCCTTCGACAATGCAGCGTCTGCCTCGAGACATCGAACTGGCACTCTTCCGAGTACTACAAGAGGGGCTCACCAACGTTCTTCGCCATTCTGAGAGTTCGTCGGCGGAGGTCAGCCTGCAGATTAACTCAGGTAACGTCATTCTAGCGGTGAGGGACCTAGGCAAAGGGATGCCTGTTGCTGTTCTGCAACAATTCAATCAGACGACTACCGGCACCGGGGTTGGATTGGCTGGTATGCGCGAACGAGTTAATGAATTTGGCGGGCAGCTGACGATTCAATCAGAAGGCAGGGGAACGGTACTAATAGCTACTATACCGTTACGGCAGGTTCGAGAAGCTCGCCAACATTCCACCGGAACTTCGCGTGATTCGGCGCAAGCGGAAGCCCAGAGTGCAGACTAAGAAATTCGGCCCTCCTACCGATTAGTGCCGCGTATCAGATCGACTCTCCGTTGCGATTCTCGAATCGAGACAGACGCAAATGTGAAAGCGCGAAAGTCAGATTCTGCAATGGGTTGTGAGTAAGATCGTTTTCTGCAGTATTCCCATCCTGCGCAGTAACTTTTCCCAAATTAGTGATAGGAACAACAATGAACTAAAGACAGCTTGCCTTCGCTTTGCGCGATTGCTAGTCTCGATTATCAAGGCCCGGCCGATTTGTGGGTTTGCAGTGGCTCGGCTCCTTCCACGGTTAGTTTTGACCTAGCGTCTCGAAAGCAGCTCCGAGCACTGCTCCCGTTTTTCCGTCTGGCCACTCGAAAGGAGCTTCTATGCCATCTCCGAAAGATCGTCTTCCTCTAGCAGGTAGCGAGCGCTCTCCGCTGCGGGGAGCTCGAGTCGTAGGTCCAGCCAATCCTAACGAACAGATTGAAGTAACAATTCGCTTGCGCTCTCGAGCAGGGAAGGCGCCGCCGATTGCTCCGGAGACCTTCCGCCAACCTCCGGCACAACGGCGCATTCTCACACGCGAAGAACTCGAGAGAACGCATGGGGCCGACCCTGCGAGCATTGCCCGAGTTGGGACCTTTGCTGGCGAACATGGACTCAAGGTGGTTGATGCCAGCGCGGCTCGTCGAACTGTGATTCTTTCCGGCACTGTGGCGGCAATGAGCGCCGCATTCGGAGTGCAACTCGCAGAGTACGAGCATCCGGGAGGTCGCTATCGTGGCCGGACTGGCGCTGTCAATATTCCTGCTGAGCTTAAGGACGTCATCGAAGGAGTATTTGGACTCGATAACCGTCCTCAGGCAAAACCACATTTTCGGCGACGGCGAGGACAGCCAAACATCCACGCCCATGCCGCCAGTCTTTCCTATACTCCGCTCCAGCTAGCGAAACTCTACGATTTTCCAACTGCAGTCGATGGCACCGGCGAATGCATTGCGCTGATTGAACTGGGAGGCGGCTTCGAGCAGGCTGACCTGAGTAGTTATTTCCTTCAGCTTGGGATCAACATCCCTGAGGTGACGGCTGTTTCTGTAGGCAGCGGGAGCAATTCGCCAACCGGAGATCCAAATGGGCCGGACGGCGAAGTAATGCTGGACATCGAAGTGGCGGGCGCGGTCGCACCGGGAGCGAAATTCGTTGTCTACTTCGCGGAGAATACCGACGCCGGATTTCTGAACGCGATTACCACGGCGATCCATGATAAGGCGAATAATCCATCGATCATCTCCATCAGCTGGGGCGGAGCGGAACCTAACTGGACCGCGCAGGCCATGACGTCCATGGATGAAGCTTTCCAAGGCGCTGCGGCAGTCGGAGTCACTATTTGCGTTGCGGCCGGGGACGATGGTTCCACGGACGGAGTGCATGACGGACTGAGTCATGTGGACTTTCCTGCATCCAGTCCCAATGTGTTGGCATGCGGCGGAACTCGCCTTACTGCTACCCAAAACAAGATTACTAGTGAGACGGTATGGAACGAGTTGCCGAACGAAGGGGCCACCGGGGGAGGAATCAGCAATTTCTTTCCTTTACCAAGCTGGCAGGCCAATGCCCATGTGCCCGCGTCTGCAAACCCAGGCAAGAAAGTGGGGAGAGGAGTTCCGGATGTTTCTGGAGATGCCGACCCAACCACCGGCTACCTCACTCGCGTGGATGGGCAAGCAGATGTCATCGGAGGCACAAGCGCCGTAGCTCCCTTGTGGGCTGGACTCATCGCTCTCGTCAATGAGAGCCTTGGAAAACCCGCGGGATTCATCAATCCTCTCCTTT
>JAOAPG010000043.1 GCA_025462785.1 Acidobacteriaceae bacterium | reverse complement strand
GCATCACGTAGTCGCCTACGACTTTGGTATCAAGCACAACATCCTCCGAAAGCTGCGTGGAGAGTGCTGCAAGGTAACAGTCGTCCCAGCGCAGACCAAAGCTGAAGACGTGCTCGCCCTCAAGCCTGATGGAGTGTTCTTATCAAACGGACCGGGCGATCCTGAGCCTTGCACGTACGCAGTCGATAACATTCGGCGCTTGATGGGAAGACAGCCCATCTTCGGAATTTGCTTGGGACATCAGCTCACCGGACTCGCTCTCGGCGGAAAAACGTTCAAACTAAAATTCGGCCATCACGGCGGAAATCATCCGGTAAAGCAGTTGCACACAGGGAAAATCGAAATCACGGCGCACAATCACAATTTCGCCGTGGATCCCGATTCCTTGCCGACGAGTGAAGTCGATTTGACACACATTGATTTGAACGACAACACGCTAGAAGGCATGCGGCACAAGAATTTGCCGCTGTTCACAGTGCAGTATCATCCCGAAGCATCGCCGGGCCCGCACGACTCGCATTACCTGTTCAAAGACTTCGTGAAGATGATGGAAGAGTGGAAGGGGTGAACGGCCTGCGAATTGGTTTAAAAGAAAATGCCTAAGCTCACCAAAATCTGTCATCCCGAGCGGAGTAAGATCGTTCGCTTGCGAACGATCTTACGGAGTCGCGGGACCTGCTTTTTATGACGCGACACAGCTATAGCGTTTACATGATTGCCAGTAAGTCGCGGGTTTTATAGACCGGTATGACCAGCAACTTGGAGCGGCGGATTTGGGAGCATAACAAAGATTTGATTGACGGTTTCAGCAAACAGTACCGCTGCCATCGCCTGGTGTACCACGAATCGTTCGATGACGTGAAAAAAGCGATTGATCGCGAGAAGCAGCTGAAGCGCTGGCGCAGGGTGAAAAAGACTTGGCTGATTGAGCGCGAAAATCAAACTTGGGGGGATCTAGCTGCCCAATGGTTTGTGCATCATGCGTACGAGCCAGACAAGCAGGTCCCTCCGCTCGCTAGTTGATTTTGCAAATCAACTAGCTCGGTCGAGATGACAATTAATCAAGAGGAAGCGATCAGCAACACTAAATGCCCAAACGTACTGACATCTCGAAAATCCTGATCCTCGGCTCTGGCCCCATTGTCATCGGCCAGTCGGCGGAGTTCGACTACTCCGGCACGCAGGCCTGCAAAGCTCTCAAATCCGAAGGATACGAAGTGGTGCTGGCGAACTCCAATCCCGCCACCATCATGACCGATCCCGAGATCGCCGACCGCACTTACATCGAGCCGCTCACCCGCGAATATCTGGAAGAGATTCTTCGAGTCGAACGCGAGCTCTCCCCCAGTGCCGGATTCGCTATTCTGCCCACAGTTGGCGGCCAGACCGCCCTGAATTTGGCGATGGAACTGGCCGACAGCGGAATCCTCGAAAAATTTGGCGTCTTTCTGATCGGCGCTCAAATCGACGCCATCAAGAAAGCCGAAGACAGGCTCTTCTTCAAAGACGCGATGCAGAAGATCGGCCTCGATGTTCCGAAATCAGCGCTGGTCAACAATCTGAAAGACGGACTCGACTTCGCTGGCAAAATCGGCTTCCCAGTCATCATTCGCCCTTCGTTCACGCTTGGCGGAAGCGGCGGCGGAATGGCCTACAATCGCGAAGAGCTGATGGAGCTCCTCTCCCGCGGCCTCGATTTCTCTCCGGTCCACGAAGCGCTGATCGAAGAATCCGTCCTCGGATGGAAAGAGTACGAACTCGAAGTGATGCGTGACATGAAGGACAACGTCATCATCATTTGCTCCATCGAAAACTTCGATCCCATGGGCGTTCATACCGGTGACTCGATCACGGTTGCCCCGGCGCAGACGCTGACCGACCGCGAGTACCAGGCCATGCGCGACGCTTCGATTGCAGTCATTCGCGATATCGGCGTCGAGACCGGGGGATCGAATATCCAGTTCGGAGTTCATCCGACAACAGGCCGCATGGTGGTGATCGAAATGAATCCACGGGTATCGCGGTCTTCGGCATTAGCTTCAAAAGCCACCGGTTTCCCAATCGCAAAGATCGCGGCAAAGCTTGCCGTCGGATACACACTCGACGAAATCCCCAACGACATCACGCGCAAGACTCCGGCCTGCTTCGAGCCAACACTTGACTACGTCGTGGTGAAAATTCCCAAGTGGCAGTTTGAAAAGTTCCCCGGAGCCGACGAGAGTTTAGGGCCGCAAATGAAGTCCGTGGGCGAAGTGATGGCCATCGGACGCACCTTCAAAGAAGCATTGCTAAAAGGCGTTCGCGCCCTCGACACCGGCAAGAAAGTCGGATCGGAAAAAATCGAACCCAAGATTCTCACCCAGCGCCTGGTCACGCCGCATCCTGAGCGCCTGTCCTACATCCGCTACGCACTGCGCCAGGGCCACACGGTAAAGCAGTTGGCGAAAATGACTTCCATGGATCCTTGGTTCCTCTACCAGCTAAAAGAAATTAATGACATGCAGCTTGAGCTGGAGAAGCACCCGATGGAATCGATTCCAACCGAAGTGTTGCGTGATGCCAAACGCATGGGCATCTCTGATGGACGTCTGGCTGGTGTTTGGAGACTGAACGGAAAAGGCGCACAGGATAAAGTCCGTCATCTGCGCAAAAAGCACGGCTTGAAACCGGTCTATAAGCGTGTGGACACGTGCGCGGCCGAATTTGAAAGCTTCACTCCATATCTTTATTCGACCTACGAGGAAGAAGACGAAGCCGCTCCCACTCAGAAGAAGAAGGTCATCATCCTCGGCAGCGGGCCGAATCGCATCGGACAGGGAATTGAGTTCGATTACTGCTGCTGCCATGCGGCTTTTGCTCTGCGCGATGACGGCTACGAGACGATCATGGTCAATTGCAATCCTGAAACCGTCTCGACCGATTACGACACTAGCGACCGCCTCTACTTCGAGCCGCTAACTTTTGAAGACGTATACGCAGTGTGCGAGCACGAAGCATCAACTGGTGCGCCGGTTGGCGTGATCGTGCAGTTCGGCGGACAAACTCCGCTCAACCTTTCGCTGCCTCTGAAAGCAGCCGGAGTGAACATCATCGGCACTACGCCCGAGTCGATCGATCTCGCCGAGGATCGCAAGCGCTTTGGCAAATTGCTCGACGAACTAGAAATCCCGCAAGCGCCGGGAGCCATGGCCGCCTCAATCGAAGAAGCAGTGGTGGGGGCGAATCGTGTGGGATATCCCGTCCTCGTGCGTCCCTCTTACGTGCTCGGTGGACGAGCCATGGTCATCGCCTACGACGAAGAGACCGTTGTCCGCTACATGAAAGAGGCTGTCGAATACTCGCAGGACCGTCCCGTGCTGATCGACCACTTCCTGGAAGACGCTATCGAAGTCGATGTCGACGCGCTCTCGGACGGCGAAGACGTTGTCATCGGCGGCATTATGCAGCACATCGAAGAAGCCGGAATCCACTCCGGCGATTCTTCCTGCGTGCTGCCTGCAGTTGATATTCCCGAGCATCTTCTGAACCGTATGCGCGAATACACTTTCAAGCTTGCGCGCGCGCTGAAGGTAGTCGGATTGATGAACATCCAATTCGCAATCCCGCGCGGCAGCGGAAGCGGAGCTAAGCCCGACAAGGTCTACGTCCTCGAAGTCAATCCTCGTGCCTCGCGCACTGTGCCTTACGTTTCAAAAGCAACCGGCGTCCCGATGGCAAAGATTGCCGCGCGCCTCATGACCGGACGCAAGCTGAAAGAATTCCTGCGGGATTTTATCGAGCGCAAGGCCGACCTCGACACGGGAAATTGCTTCTACGTAAAGTCGCCCGTGTTCCCATGGAATAAATTCCCCGGAGTCGACACCGTGCTCGGCCCAGAGATGAAGTCTACTGGCGAAGTCATGGGAGTAGCCGACAACTTCGGTGAAGCCTTTGCCAAGGCACAGATCGCCGCCGGTCAAAAGCTGCCCACCGAAGGCACTGTCTTCATCAGTGTCACCGATCATGACAAGCCACAAGTAGCCGAAGTAGCGCGCAAATTCGTGGACATGGGCTTCAAGCTGGTAGCCACCGCAGGCACAGCCGATGTACTCGAAGCCGCAAACATGGCCGTCGAGCGCGTCTACAAAGTAAAAGAAGGACGCCCCAACGTAGTCGATCTAATCAAAGGCGAGCGCATTCAGTTGATCGTAAACACGCCGCACGGAGTCGATCCCTTCTTCGACGAAAAAGCCATCCGCCGTGCAGCGGTAACAGCTAGAATTACGACGACCACAACATTGTCCGCAGCGCGAGCAGCAGCAGAAGGAATCGC
>JAOAPG010000396.1 GCA_025462785.1 Acidobacteriaceae bacterium | reverse complement strand
AATTTCCGTCGGAGAGATCCACGCAAAACGTTTCTTTTCCGATGAGAGGGTGAGGGAAGTTAATGGTGTAGCAAACGGAGTAACTTTCGGCCGGATAAACCCCAATAAATTTGTCACCTTCGCGCAGTTCCAGTTCACGAAGAATTCTGAGATAAGTACGAGGGCGACGTTGGGCGCGGATCCCAACCTTGCGGATGAGTTCCACAAACGGCTGGGCGCTGCCGTCCAGGATCGGAAGCTCAAGATTGTCGAGCTCGACAATTGCATTATCGATCCCAGTACCGATGAAGGCGGAGAGAACGTGCTCGGTAGTGGAGATGAGCACTCCCTTTTTCATCAGGCTGGTCGCGTAACTGACGCGTGCCACATTGCGGCCAGTGGCTTCAACCTCGAAGTCGTCCAGATCAGAACGACGGAAAACAATGCCGGATCCAGCGGGAGCGGGAAGTATGCGGAGGGAAACCGGGGCTCCGCTATGTAGACCTATGCCGCGGCACTCCACTGCCGAGCGGATTGTTTGTTCGTGTCTCAGAAGGATGTTTTAAGTTGCGATGTGCCTAAAGATTACAGGCATCTTAGAAACTGTGACTGTGGCAAAATAGCCACAGTCACGGCTGAAAGCGGAGCTGGCGGTGTGAGTTGCTGAGCTAAGTTGCTAAGAATAAATAGCTTAATTCGCGAGACTCACAAATGTCATTTTTTTGAGGCATTCGTGGGATTGGCGTCAAACATCGAGTCGTTCAGGCCCTTGTTAAAGCTGACTGCGGTCATAAAGCGCTGGTTCGACATGTCTCCGTTGTAGTAGCGCGTTACGTCGAAGGGCGTCATGACACCCTGAATTGGACGGTAGTTATCGTAGATTTCGTCTTCGACATTGCGTTGTTTATCGGTTGGATCGCGCCAGGAGAAGCTCTTTTTCACCGGAAGATGAGTGTTGATGTCTATGTACAAAGTCACCCCTTCATTTTTCGAATTCATGATGGTGATCTGCTCAGCAGCCTTTTGATCGGCGACTGTTTGCCCCTCGTAGAACAACGCGACTCCGGGTTCCGATAGCCAATGTCGAAGCACCCAATCGAGGGCATAGTGGCGCCTTCGTAGATAGTCAGCGAGTTCCTTATCGTCATTCGGGCGGGTGCCCTTGTACGTGATCTCGTAGCCTTTTTCGCCGTTAAATATCTCGACTACGTCGCGTTTTTTGGTCAGTTCTACCCGATCTTTGTCCGGGAACTTGTAGAAGCGCCAGAATATCGTTCCTGCACTATTGGGCCGACCAAGATGGAAGCTGTAGGTGCGCCCCTCTTGCGAGATGTCCTGAATGTTGAGATAAGCTTGGCCGCCTAAAGCCTGAATCATTTGATCGAGCAAGGCTTTCGCCTTAAGCGCATTTTGCTGATCGGGTTGCTGATTCTGGGGAGCGGCAGGTAATGAAGAAGCACTTGGCACGGATTCGCTTCCCTGACCGACGACCAGGGATCTCAGCGACACTGCCACTAGGACAAAGAGGAGGAAGTACTTCATGCTTTCAACGGTTAGACGCGGTCACGCCAATTGTAGCTGCCTCCGCTATTCCGGAGCGTTTGCTTGTGCGGAAACGGATCAGGCTCTGGAGTCGACTAACCCACCAGAACAGCTCCTCCATTGACGTTAAAGATCTCTCCCGTGATGAAACCGGCGTGTGGCGTGCAAAGAAAAAGGATTGGGGCTGCAATCTCCTCGGGCCTTCCGACCCGGCCCAAGGGTATGTTTCCGAAGATCGTTTCGCGAGTCCTAGAGTTCTGTAGAGCAGGAGCGGACATGTCGGTCGCAACCCAGCCAGGTGCCACGCAATTCACGTAAATACGATTGCGGGCGAGTTCAGTGGAAAGGCCCTTCACCATGCTGATAAGCGCTCCCTTGGTAGCTGCGTAGTCACA
The DNA here is from genome assembly GCA_025462785.1 of Acidobacteriaceae bacterium. Classification (GTDB taxonomy): domain Bacteria; phylum Acidobacteriota; class Terriglobia; order Terriglobales; family Acidobacteriaceae; genus JAOAPG01. Next base: position 20,231 of record JAOAPG010000396.1, on the reverse strand, counting down.
GTGGAAGGCCTCTCCACGCTGCCCGGCCGTCGAGCTCACCAGGACAATATGGCCGGTCGCGCCACCAGACTTCTCTTGCGTCTTCATCTGCGCAACCGAGTGTTTAATCAAGCCAAAAACACTGTCAAGATTAATAGCAACTGTGTTGGCCCATTGCAGATCCGACATTTGATCGATCGGGGCATTCTCGGCGGGCCAGACGCCGTGGTTGGCAACGAGAATATCCAGCCGGCCAAAGCGTTTAACTGTCGCTGCCACCAAGTCGCGAGCAGTTTCTGTTCCGGAAAGATTGCATGCCACCGTCGCAGAGTTGTCATTACCGAGTTCCAGTACCAGTTCTTCGGATTGCACCTTGGCTTTTTCATAGTTGAAGAGAACGCGAGCACCCGCAGCGACAAACATCCGAACCGTTGCGGCCCCGATTCCGCGCGAACCCCCGGTGATGAGCGCAACTTTACCGTCCAGAGAAATGTTCATGGAAGTTAGTGTCAGGTTTCAGAAGAGAAGTTTCAAGTAGGACTAGCTTTATAGGTTGGACGAAGCGCGCTCGGCCTTAAGTTCGCGCATGAGAATGCGTACCAGCATTCCGTCATAGCGAATTCCGCTTAACTTGCTCAACTCCGCAAGCGCTTGATCGCTGGTTCGTGCGGGTGCAAACGAGTGTTCGGTTGTCATATTCGTGAAAGCATCCGCGATCGCAATAATGCGGCTCCAAAGCGGAATTTCTTCCCCGCGCAATCCCGCTGGATATCCCGATCCATCAAATGCTTCGTGATGGCATTCAATTGCTTTTTGTGTTTCCGCGCTGCCCGGAATCGCACTGCAGATTTCCGCGCCCAAGTGAGCATGCATTCTGACGAAATAGAACTCTTCCTCGGTGAGAGGCCCCGACTTGTTAAGGATGCGCTCTGGCACAAAAATCTTGCCGACATCGTGAACGCGGGAAGCGTATATCAAGTTAGAGAGGTCCTCAGGAGAAAAGCCGAGAGCACGGCCCATTACCTCGCAATATCTCGATACGATCTGGCCGTGACCGGCACTATGTGATTCCCGTAGTTCTGCGGCGTGAGCGAGAGCTTCTATGGAATCCTTCAACAGTTGAAGGTCACGACCGTCCTGGGCGACAAACTGCTTCAACGTGCCGATCAGTTCTTCCAGATGCTCCGGGCCGGTATGCTGGCGCTGCAGGAACCCTTCGATGTAGCCGGAAATCAGCTGGCGATGAACCGCACCGCTTTCGCTTTCGACATACTCCTCAGCAGCGGAAACACGGTCTCCTCCCGCGTGCTTTGACACATACATACCAGCATCAGCGACTCGGATAATATCTTCCGCCGAGAGCCCGTGAACCGGATAGCTTGCGACACCGAAGCTTCCGGTAATGTGGTGTTCGCTCAGCATGGGATCGGTTGCCAGCCAGAGGCGCAGGCGTTCGGCTAGAATCTGGGCCTGCTCTGCTCCTGTTTCCGGCATCAGGATTATGAATTCGTCGCCGCCGTAACGGGCCACAACATTAGATTGCCTGCACCTTTGCTCAAGCAGGCGGCCCACCCTGGCTAACACCAAGTCTCCTTCTAGATGGCCCAATGAGTCATTGACCTCTTTGAATTTGTCAAGATCGATCAGGACTACTGAAAAAGGCCGTCCCGAACGGGACGCGCGTCTCCATTCCGAAGAAAGAGCTTCCCAAAAAAATCGCCGCGTCTTGATTCCGGTAAGACTATCGGTGATGGACTGCTGCTGCAGCTTCTGATAATCGAACGAATTATGGAGAGCCGTGGCTAGCAGGTCCGCCAGCGTGTTCATGATGAGCACGTCCTGCGGTGCGAAGGCATCTTCATTCTGGCTTTCAACGTTCAACACTCCGAGCAATGTGTCGCCATACGCGATCGGGATGCACAAGACCGCCCGAGACGTAGGCAATATCCCTTGCAAGGGAGCATTGCCGCTCGTCTGTACTAGGGCCGTCTCCCCGGTTCGCGCCACTCGCCCTAAAATTCCAACGCCCAGAGGGATTCGTTTCCCCAGCGTCTTAGCAGTTGTTCCTGCCTCGGCCTTTATCTCAATATCCTTGGTTGCATAATCGAGGATGCCAATACCGATGTGGTCAAAGCGGAAGTTTCTTTGGATGTGACCCACGATTTCGGCCAGCATCTGTTCCGAGTCTTCGCTCGAAATTGCCGTTTTCGAAATGCTGTTTAGAAAAGCCAAATGGCGAGACCGGCGTTGCTCTTCAGCAAAGAGGCGGGCATTTTCGACTGCAACCGAAACCTGTCCGGCGGCGGTCTGCAACACTTCCATGTCGCGTTGCTCAAAGACAAATTCGCGCTCCGTGCTCATTGCTGCCATAAGCCCGCAAGGCTTTCCGCCAAACACAATGGGAGCGGCACAAAAGCATTTCGCTGGTTCCGCGGGAGTGTGAGTAACTCCCAGTCGCTCGCGTACCTTCTCCAGGTCCGATCGAATCAGCAATGGTTGTCCGCTACGAATCACGTACTCGGTCAGGGCATTTGCAACTTTCCGGGATCGTTTCGGAAGAACCTGGCCTCTTTCTACCTCAAGCTCAAAGCGGATGGTTTCGCCGTCCTGGAAAGCGATATAAAAGTTGCTGGTATCAAAAATCTGACCTAACTCTTCGTGAATGGCGCGCAGCACTTCGTCCTGATCAAGCCGCGAGCTGATTACCTGTCCAATTTGCGTAAGTAACTCGTACTCCTTCGTGCGGCGTTGCGTATCATGCATGACGACATAATTTTCCATCGTCAATCCGATTTGCAGGGCGAGACCAATTAGCAGCCGCAGGTTGGATGATCCAAAGACGCGGCGTTCGGCATGAGGAAACAGAATCACGCCGAAGTTATTTTCCCGAGTTTGCAGGCTTACGGCTGTGAGGTTGCGAATGTTCTCTTCCGCAAGCAGCAACCGGAACTGCTCGAACTTTCCTCCAGGAAATGCGGGAAGCGGCTCCGCCATTTCGGATACATTTTGGAAAGTGACGAACCCTCCGCGTTTGTACGCGAGTTCGCAAATATATTCTCCCGCTCCGCTCCTTTCGAGCTTGCTCGCGAATTCAGCAGAGAAACCGCGCTGCACAGACGGCAACACGGGACGCCACCGCTCGGTCATGCAAATTGCCGCTCGATCGGTGGGCAAAGGCGCCACCAGGCGGTCGAGTATGCTTTGCATGCTCGGTACTAATTCCTCGGCTGCAAGCAGGCGCATTGGGTCAGAACCCAAAGTCGAAAACGCCAGAGCGTTCTCTTGCACGGCGTTGCGTTCGTTCTCAAACAGCACCATCACCATTGCGATTCCCAGCAGCATTTGCGGGAGAGGACCTAACAGGTGACCGGCGACGCCGAACATCTCAAGAATGGAACTGTGGAACTGGCCCACCGCCATTAACATCGCCCAGAATGCCAGGGAGACGGCCAGCAAGGTGAACGCAATTGAATTCTTCCGATGACCGTGACGATAGAAATAAAAAGAGGAATAGAGAAGCACGGCCGCAAGGCCAATTTCCAATCGGAAATGTGGATTGGGCAAAACTTCCGGCCGGAAAATGCCATTTGTGAGATGTGCTCGCAGATTCCAGTATGCGACCAATACCCCCGCGACGCCCAAGAGGGCCTCGTACCAGCGTAGACGGAATGCCTCACGCCGCTCTGGACCCGTCATCCTGCGCATGAGACGCGTGGACACGAATATGCTGAGCGCCATTACCACCAGTAACAAAGACGCAACAAACGAGAGGATGGCGTTGGGTACACGCAACGTGCTCCAGGCGTCGAGGGCAAAGTGAAGCGTGTAGGCGGCCCAACCAACTTGCCATGCACGGAAATATGGCTGGCGGCTTTGCTCGTAAAGATAAGTGAAGACCAGGAAGAGCAATAAAGCGACTACGCCCGGCACGATCACGGTGGTGATGGCTAAGGTTTCCAATCTGGAAAGGTCTCTCCTGGGTTCCGGGCTCGTCCGAGACGTCGAAACGGGAACCGTCAACCTACAATGCTTTCATACGATTGAGCGCAAAACAATAGAATAAAGGGGCACAGACCCACCAAAGGAATAGGGGTTTTTATGGATATGGACACAAAGCTGAGCCTGTATCTTCTTACCTTTTGCTTGACGTTACTTTTGCGGCAACCGTAACATCGCAATTGGTTACCCTGGAAATGACAAACTCCTCAACTCCACCTACTCAGCAAGTCACTAAGCCTCGAGTCCGATTCGCCCCCTCTCCCACTGGATATCTGCATGTCGGCGGGGCGCGAACTGCGTTGTTTAACTGGTTGTTTGCCCGTCATTTTGGGGGAACGCTGGTTCTTCGGATTGAAGACACCGATCTCGAGCGGTCCACTGAAGAAATGATCGAAGGAATCCTGCAAGGAATGAAATGGCTGGGCATGGACTGGGACGAAGGACCGTTTTACCAAACCCAGCGCACGAAGATGTACCGCGCGAATGCCGCTAAGCTGGTCGCGTCCGGGCACGCTTACTATTGTTTTTGCAGCAAAGACGAACTGGAGCGCCGGCGTCAAATTGCGGCTGCCGGAGGGCGTCCTCCGAAATACGAAGGAACTTGTCGAAAGCTTACGTGTGAGGAATCGGCACGGCGCCGGGCGGCAGGCGAATCCGCATTGGTACGCTTTGCCGTTCCGGAATCGGGCAGCACGGCATTTGAGGATGCCGTTTTCGGTCGAGTGGAGTTCGCGAATACGGAGCTGGAAGATTTTGTTCTTCTTCGTTCGGATGGCGGTCCAACCTATCACTTGAGTGTGGTTACGGATGATATCGATATGCGCATCTCGCACATTATTCGCGGTGCAGATCACATCTCGAACACGCCCAAACAGGTTCTTCTCTACAACGCAATCGGAGCGCCAATGCCGGTGTTTGCTCATGTGCCGCTGATCCTAGGGGCCGATAAGACCCGGCTAAGCAAGCGCCACGGTGCAACCAGCGTTATGGCTTACCGCGATGAGGGGATCGTTCCGGAAGCGTTCCGCAATTTTCTGGCGCTCATGGGATGGACTCCGCCTGAGGGCACACCTGAGATGATGGTCGACGCTGAATTGGTCCGTCTCTTTGGGCTGGAAGGAATTTCCAAGTCAAATGCTGTCTTTGACCGCGCCAAGCTGGACTGGTTCAACACCGAATACATTCGTGCCTACCCTGCACAAGAGTTGCTGCCATTGATTGAAGAGGAATGGAAGAAGGCTGGTCTCAATCCGCAGCGCGATAATGAATACCTGCTGTCGACGATTGATCTGCTGAAGCCACGAGCGCGAAGCTTGAAGGATTTCGCGACGTCTTTTCAGGCGTTCTTCACCGATGATTTTGCGGTCGATCCGGCGGCCGCGGAGAAATTCCTGAAAGAAGAGAGTGTGCGGCAAATGATCGTGGAATTAGGACAGCGGTATACAGCTGCAGATGACTTTACTGAGCAGGAAACAGAACGGATCTTGCGCGAATTTGCTTCGGAAAAAAATGTGAAAGCCGGAGTATTAATCAACGGTGCCCGAGTAGCACTAACCGGGCAAGGAGTCGCACCGAGCTTATTCGCAGTGATGATGGCCTTAGGGAAACAACGCACTGTGGCGAGGCTGAAAGCGGCACTAGGATTAATCGCTCAACATGCCCCGGCTTAAGTCGCAATCTAGTGAATGTGAGGGCTTTGAGCCGGATTATGCCGCGGAGGTGGCGGACCCTTAACCACCTTAACGTTAAATTCCACAGGCAGCTGCTTCGGCGGATAGCAGGAAGCATTATCGCAAGCCTGGTATCTCAGGTTTCCACGCAGAACATACTTGCCAGGCAGCATGCCTTTTAAAGGTCGTACTCCAACCGCCAAGTTGAAGGTTCCGCTATACACACTGAGCTTGTCGTCAGGTGCAAAAGGGAAGCTCGCTTCCTCGCCCACCGGGTACGTTACTCCAAGCACGATATCGGTCGGAGCATCGAGCTTCAGGGTTGTAGGGATTAAATAATTGAGAGTGGGTTTGTTGGAATTGATGTGGAAGCCCGAGCCTACTTGAAATTGAAGCTCCACCTTGTTCGCCTTGCCCCGTGTCACCGTTTGCAGCTCCAAGGGTGTCATGGTGACCGATGGGGCTTTCTTGCCGGGAATCTCCTGGGCTAACGCGGCAAGAGTTAACAAGAGTGCTGAACTGCATACTCGTCCGATTGTCTTCATAAAAGAAGTGATGCGGCTCGCGAATTCGAGTTAACTGGACCTACTTCTCTGCCTGCGTCACGGGTCCGCTGGCGAGTGCCTTCTTTATGTAGTCCTGAATTTCGCCACGGCCTTTAAGTCCGAATACCTTGTCCACCACTTTGCCGTCGCGTCCAACATAGAAGGTGGCAGGGAGGAACTGAACTCCGCCATATGCGTCTCCAACGGAGTCTTTTCCAACTACGATCGGGTAATTCACGCCCATCTGTTTAGCAAAGTCCGAAATATCCTTTGGGCTCGCGTCGTCCATGGCTACCCCGAGGATCTGCAAGCCCTGCGCTCCGTATTCCTTCTGCATCTCGACGAACCACGGCATCTCAATTTTGCAAGGTTCGCACCAAGTTGCCCAGAAATTCAGCAGCACCGCTTTCCCGCGATAGTCAGAAAGATGGACTGTCTTACCATCAAGCGAAGTCAACGTGAAATCTGGCGCCAACTTTCCTTGCAAGCTCGAACTGCTGTTCGCAGAGGGTCCGGTACCCTGATGTGCTTTGTGAATTCCATAAACCAACATCAGCGAAACGACCATGGCAACTACGATGATTACAACTGGATCACGTCTCACACAAAACTCCTGATATACGCGTCATAACTACTCAAAGCGCAAATCGTCCCAAGAAAGATAAGTAGTTCGACAACAAAGTAAATTTCCCCGCGACTAGAAGTATCCCGAGTGCGATTAACAGGCCTCCGCTGGCCACTTCCACCGCGTGCATATGTGCGCGGAAACGGCCATAGAACTTCAAAAAACGCTGGATGCCAAAAGCTGTCAGCAGAAAGGGAACGGCAAGTCCCATTGAATAGATCGCTAATAAAGCAATTCCCTTGGTAACGGAATCCTGTGTTGCGGCGAAACCAAGAATCACCGCCAGAATCGGCCCCACGCATGGAGTCCACCCGAACGCAAATGCAAAACCGATCAGAAACGCGCCGCCTGCTGTGCTTCCACCCTTAACATTGTGCAGGCGTTTGTCCGCATAGAGAGCGTTGATTCGGAAAATGCCGGTCAGATGAAGTCCGAATAAAACTATGACCACGCCAGCCACTCGCGCCAAGAGCGATTTGTAATGGGCCATTAACTGGCCGACTTCAGTGGATATCGCGCCTAACGCAATGAACACAACGCTGAAGCCCAAAATAAACGCAATCGAGTTCAACATCACCTTGCGGAGAAGGTGAGTTTCCTGCGACTTTAGCTCTTCAACTCCCACCCCCGAGATCAACGAAACGTAGCCGGGCACGAGCGGCAAAACGCAAGGAGATAGAAACGAGACCAACCCCGCAAAAAAGGCTGCGATCGGAAGAGGCAGAGTGGACATTCTGAATTATTGCACCTACACGAGAGATGCTTCTAACCGCGCCAGGTTACACAAATACTGACTACGCCTTCTTCTCGGTGTCGGCAGGCGTCGCGGGAGGCGTTTTCGGTTCGTCTTTCATAGAGTCTTTAAAGTTACGAATGCCTTCACCCAGGCCTTTGCCCAATCCAGCCAGCTTACTTGGCCCGAAAATCAGTAACGCGATGCCCAGGATTACGAGCAGATGCAACGGCTGAAATAAACCCTCACCCATACGAACCTCCATGGGATCGTAAACGTTGAATGTTCACTGCGCTCCCAACCTAAATTCTAGGCTTTGAGCACCTTAGAGTCAAAGGCTAAGGCGTTGGCAGGTGCCGTGTAACTGTTGCGCGCTTCGCTCTATACAGCTCCAATCAGGCGGGCAAGCAGCGCTGCGCGTTTAGGCAACTCCGAAATCAGCACTGATTCGTGGTTGGCATGCGCTCCCTCGCCTACGCCTCCAAGCCCATCCAGAGTGGGTATTCCGAGGGCGGAGGTGAAATTTCCGTCTGAGCCACCTCCGACCGCCGCCTCCTGAAGTTTCCAGCCGAGTTCTTTCGCGATAGCACCCGCTTTTTCGTACAGCATCGCCACTCCTGCAGTGCGCTCCATCGGAGGGCGATTCAGACCGCCTATGACCTCGATCTTGCACTTGCGGTTAAACGGAGTGAGTGAGCGAATCTTCCGATGAATGCCAGCGCCATCTTCCATTCGTGCAATCCGCACATCTACAGTCGCCTTTGCTTCCGCAGGAACCACGTTCCCACGCGTTCCGCCTTGAACGGTCCCGACGTTCACGGTGAGTCCGCGCTGAAGGTCGGTGAACCGCGAAATCTCTTCAATTTGCTTGGCCAGTTCGAGAACTGCGCTCTGGCCTTTTTCGAAATCCAGTCCTGAGTGTGCCGCAACGCCTTTGATTTTGAGGATGTACTCGCCCACTCCTTTGCGGGCGGTCTTGACTGCACCCTTCAATCCGAACGAGGGTTCCATTACAAGGACCGCGGCAGATTTTTTGGCGAGCGCTTCCGTAATATGCCGTGATGAATCGCTACCCACCTCTTCATCGGAAACCAGCAGGACCGTCACAGGCCGCGGCAGTTCATGTGCGTACCAATCTCGGAGCCCCTCGATCGCATGAAGGATGAACGCAATCCCGGACTTCATGTCGAGCGTGCCCGGCCCCCATACCCGTTCTTTGTCAACCCGGTAGGGCATGGTCGAGATGGTTCCGATGGGATAGACGGTATCCATGTGACCTAGCAGCAAGACCGGCTTCCGGCCGTTCCGGCCGGCGAAGTTTACCTGGAGGTGATTGCCAAATTTTTCGGCTTTGTGAATCTCGACGTTTCCTCCAAGATCGCCAAAGCGTCCGGCGAGCACGGACCCGAGGCGGTCTACTGATTGCTTTACGTCGCTTGGAGATTCAATCTCCACGAGCTGTTTTATGCTTTGAACGATATCGTCTCGCCGTTCCTCGAAATAATTCAGGACGTCTTTTGGATCTGATTTCGAGGTCGATGAAATATGCTGAGGGTTCTGCGGGGTCAGTTTGGGGTCTTTCCGAATCTTCTTCATTTTCCCTTTATACGGTTGTGTGACTTACGTGGTTTGTTCACCAACTCAGGAGCGGTGCGGTACAGTATAATCGTCGATCTTGACTAGACTCGAATGACCGATACTGCTCATCCCATCTCAGAAACTCCGGCAACTGGTAAGACAGCGCTGGACATCAACGACATTCTTCGGATTTTGCCGCATCGTTATCCACTGTTGCTCATTGATCGTGTCCTCGATCTTACCCGCAAGCAGCGAATTGTCGCCATAAAGAATGTCACGTTTAACGAGCCCTTCTTCCTAGGACATTTCCCTGGCATCCCCATTATGCCCGGTGTGCTTATTGTCGAAGCATTGGCTCAGGCTGGAGGCGCGCTGCTGCTTACTGAAGTCGAAGATCGGACGAATAAGTTGATGGTTTTTACTGGGATCGAGCGCGCCAAATTTCGGCGTCCCGTAGTTCCCGGCGATCAGTTGCGCCTGGAAGTTGAAGCTAAGGCTTGGCGCGAAACCGCACGTATGATCGCGGTTCGAATGGAGGGCATCGCCTACGTCGGGGAAAAGCGGGTGGCGGAAGCGACCGTCACTTGCCAGTTGATTGATAGCTCTCGCGGACGCGTACCAGTGGAGGGAACCGCGCCAAGCTCCGGAAGCGAGGAGCGGTAATTATTCTTGGTCCGCGAAGCAAGCCGCACATCCAAGCCTGCGATAATCCAAGCTTGCAGACATTAATGAACGTTCATCCCACCGCAATCGTTGACCCGGGCTCCCGGATACACGCTTCCTGCAAAATTGGCCCCTACTGTGTGATCGGGGCTGAAGTAGAAATTGGCGAAGGCTGTCATCTTGTCTCTCACGTTACAATTGAAGGCCCGACGGAAATCGGAACCGACAATACCTTCTTTCCGTTCTGCTCAATCGGCTTGGCACCGCAGGATATTAGTTACGCCGGGGAGCCTACGCGTCTTGAAATGGGCAATCACAATCAGATCCGCGAGTTCGCAACCATCAATCGCGGGACCGTTAAAGGTGGCGGCATTACGCGTGTGGGCAGCCACATTCTGGTCATGGCCTACACACATATAGCCCATGACTGTGTGATTGGAGACCATGTGATTCTCGCGAATGGGGCAACCCTGGGGGGCCACGTAGTCGTCGAGGAATGGGCTCAGGTAGGGGCGCTCTGTCCCGTGCATCACTTCGTCCGCATCGGTGCGCACTCATTTATCGGGGGAGGGACAACAGTCACCAAAGATGTCCTCCCATTCTCAAAGACGGTCGCGGCACGGGACACTCATGCTTACGGCTTAAACGCGATTGGGCTCGATCGCCGAGGTTTCAGCAAGGAGCGCATCAGCAAGATCCACCATGCTTATAAGCTCTTGCTGGCTTCCAGGCTGAACACGACGCAGGCAGTAGAGAAATTGAAAGCGGAACAGGATATTGGCGAAGATGTAGCAATGCTGATCCGATTTATCGAAGAGTCAGAGCGGGGAGTGATCAAGTAGGACGATTAGCACAAGGGCCACAAGCCGGGACACAGTTTTGAATGATGGAGCGCATTGAACAGAACGCTTTCCGGTAATATGCGTGACGCTGGCTGATGGGCAATCTGTTCCGCAAGCATGTATTCAACGAGTTTTGCAAGATTCGCTTCCGCTTCTGTGCAGCGTTCCTTGAATTCATATCGTCCGACGCGATGAACTTCGAGGCCTGACTTTATTTGTTCGCGCAGATGAGCTGCGCATTCGGGCGAAAATCGGAAGTTGTGTTGTCCCGCTGATGCGATAGCGAATCTCCAAAGATAGTTGAGGGGATCGTTGATTAGAGGCGAGCGATCCGGCATAACTGCTCATTGAATAAGGAGCCGCGAAGAGTTTCCCCCCTCCTGGATCGGCAGGCAATACTTTTTCACTCATAATCGTGTTCTTGAGGACGTATCTTGACCATTTCGAAACGCTTGGGATTAATCGCCGGTAACGGTCGCTTCCCATTGCTGGTACTGGACGCCGCTCGCGCGCAGGGTTTGGAGGTAATCGTTGCCGCGATTAAAGAGGAGGCATACCCCGAGATCGACGCTCACGGAGCGGTTGCGGTGCATTGGCTTTCGCTGGGCGAACTTTCGAAACTGATTGAGACCTTTCAGCGCGAAAACGTGACGAGAGCCATCATGGCTGGACAGGTGAAGCACAAACAAATCTTCTCCAGCATCCGACCGGATTGGCGGCTGGCAAAATTACTGCTTTCCTTGGGAACGCGCAATACAGATTCCTTACTTGGCGCTGTAGCCAAGGTCCTGGCGGATGAAGGCATCACGCTTGAGAGTTCAACCTCGCTGCTGGAGCCGCTGCTGGCAAGACCAGGAGTTCTGACCAAACGCGCGCCTTCTAATCAAGAAATTAAGAATATTGAATATGGGCGCGATGTGGCACGCCACATGGCGCAGTATGACATTGGTCAAACCGTGGTCGTGGCCGAAGCCGCTTGCGTGGCAGTCGAAGCCATGGAAGGCACAGACGCCACGATCGAACGCGCTGGAGAGATCATGCGGTCGCTGGAAGCAGATGCGTCCACTTTGAGCCGGACGCTGACCGTGGTAAAAATCGCGAAACCGAATCAGGATATGCGATTCGATGTTCCGGTAATCGGTGTAAAAACAATCGAAGTTATGCATAAATCAAGCGCAACCTGTTTAGCGATCGACGGAGGCAAGTGTCTGCTGATTGACGGGGAGCCGATTATCGCGGCTGCCGATGACGCGGGAATTGCAATCGTGGCAAACTGAAGGACTCCAAATGAAATCACGTAATTCTTCTGAAACCGCCCGCATCGCAGACCAGCTAGACCGCGCTTTTAAAGGCGAAGCTTGGCATGGTCCGGCTTTGCTGGAAATTCTGGCCGACGTAAATGCAGCGACGGTGTCTGCGAGGCACATTCCTGATGGGCATTCCATTTGGGAATTGGTCTTGCATATCAGCGCATGGGAAGGTGCAATTCTTCGCCGCATGCAGGGTGAAGAATTGCAGTTGAAGGGAAGTGACGATTTCCCTCAGACTCAAGATGCCAGCGAAGCAGCTTGGCAGGCTGCTCTCGAAAAGCTCAATCGAAAACACAATGAACTGTTGGCCGCGATTACTGCCATGCCGGATTCCCGTTTAGCTGAACAGGTTCCCGGAAAGGACTATGATTTCTACTTCATGCTTCACGGCGCGGTCCAGCATGCGCTCTATCATGCCGGCCAAATCGCGTTATTAAAGAAATTTCGAAGCTAGCGTCTTGTTACCTTTTCAAGAAATATGCGAGTGCGGTCGAAGCTAATTACCCTGATGTGATTAAATTGGAGCTATTCTTGTCCTGAGAAGTGCTATCTGACCGAGAGCTCACCCCTGAAAACCTCGAACCGCGTGAATGTCGCTGTGATTGGCGCCGGAGCTTTTGGGCGTAATCACGCACGCGTCTATCACCAGCTTGCTAAAGACCGCGAAGGCGTCCGTCTGGTCGGAGTTGTGGATCCCGATCTTGCGAGAGCCGATGACGTAGCAAAGGAATTCGGGTGCCGCGGTTTTGGGTCGGTTGAGCAACTCATTAACACACATCACGAGGTCCAAGCTGCATCAGTGGCTGTGCCCACAGTGCACCATCTTGAGGTCGCCCGCACCTTGATGCAATCGGGCATTGACGTTCTCATCGAAAAGCCCCTGGCTACTTCTCTCTCGGAAGCTGACGAATTGGCTCGCGTTGCGAAGCGCCTCGGACGTATAGCGCAGGTCGGACACTTAGAGAGATTTAATCCCGCAGTCCGCGCCACGTTTCCGCTTATTACCAAGCCGATGTTTTTTGAGGTACATCGCCTGAGCGTATTCACTCCCCGTTCTCTCGATGTGGATGTTGTGCTTGACCTGATGATCCACGACCTGGATGTTGTGCTCGCGTTCGTGAATTCCACGGTCACAGAAATTCGAGCGGTCGGATTGCCGATTCTCTCCGCAAAAGTAGACATTGCGAATGTGCGCCTGCAGTTCGCGTCGGGATGCGTAGCGAACTTTACCGCGAGTCGCGTCTCAACCGAGCGGGTTCGGAAGCTGCGATTCTTTCAGCCCAAGCAGTACATATCTTTGGATTACAGCCGGCAAGACGTTATGGTTTTTAGTGTCGGAGATGAGGCGGTCGGCGCCGCTCAGCCGACGGTGAACCCTCAGATTGGGGTTGCGAAGCCTCCCGTAACGAGCGAGGAGCCCTTGCGTGCTGAGTTGAAATCTTTTCTGGACTCAGTTCGGAAAAAGTCTAACCCCGTTGTGTCTCTCACAGAGGGCCGCCGGGCGCTGGCAATCGCTCTCGATATTCTTGCTGCCATCGAACAACACCGAAACAATGTGGACTTGGATAGATTGCAGCGATAGCCGAGAGACGGTTTGTTCGCGATTTACACTTCTTGACAAGCCCTCCCCGATGATCCATGTATTCTTTTGACTACGATCTCATTGGCGATTAAGGTGCCATTCGTAAGTACTTGTACCATCAGGTCTTCGCAGATTTTGTAGAAAAATGCGAAAATGGAGTGTTAGTTTCAACGACTACGTCTCGGCTTTGGTTCATCACGTAGCAAAGTTCTGGTTTGCAGCAACTAAAGGCCGGTAGGTCGTGTCTAATCTTTAAGCTACCGGTTAATGTCAACCACGCAAATCCCGCCTTTGAGTCCTGCCCCGGCATCGCCGCCACCTCCTCGTCGTGAAAGCGGAGATTTATACGACGCGCAAAATTGGGAAGCGGCATACCGGCAGCTGTATTCCGCGCCAGCATTGCTGGTTCAGTTACAGGACGATCTGGCACATTCGCGAAAGCGCGAAGCATTCTGGATTTCCGTCGTCGTCCATCTGGTTCTCGTACTCTTACTCGTCAACTCGCAGCGGCTGATGCAACTCGTTCCTCGGCAGAATGCGATGGTGATTACGCCGAAAGAGCAGCAAAAAGATTTGACGTTTCTGGAGTTGCCTCCGGATCTACAGAAGCATGTTAAGCCGCCAAAGACCGACATCATTTCGGACAAAGACCGGGTTGCAACCTCTCGCTCGCCGATTTTGAATCACGAGGATCTGAAGAAAGCTCTCGCCGGCCGTTCGGGACGGCCGGGGATGACTGCGCCTTCGCAGCCACAACTAGCTCCGGCTCAAGCCACACCTGCTCCTCAGCCCACTCAGCCGCAACCACCGCCGCCTCAGGAATCGGCAAAGCTGCAACCGCCGCCGATGGAAACTCCCAAGCCTGATTTTCGCACCGGAGCTATGTCGCCGGGCGCCGCGATCAACCAAGCTGCCCGTGCCACTTCAGCTAGCAGAGGTGGCTACGGAGGAGATGGCGGGGATTACGGGCTTGGCTCCGGCAGGCGTCCCACGGCGGCCATGGGTCCGCTTGAGGTTCTCAGCGACACCATGGGAGTCGATTTCGGTCCCTATCTGCAGCGCGTGCTGCACGATGTGAGAATGAATTGGTACAACCTGATCCCAGAATCGGCGCGTGCTCCGCTCATGAAGAAGGGCAAGCTGACTATTGAATTTGCCATTATGAAAGACGGCAAAGTGCAGGGCATGCGACTGGCGGCAGGATCAGGCGACGTTGCACTCGACCGTGGCGCGTGGGGCGGGATCACTTCTTCAAGTCCGTTCCCGCCGTTGCCCGGTGAGTTCGGCGGACAGTATCTCGGCTTGCGTTTTACGTTCTTCTACAACCCGGACAAAGCCGACCTGCAGTAGAACCTCGTCTCACCAAACCTTACAACGATTCTGTCTCACCATAGGCGCGCCCGCTTTGCAGTGAAACGCCTCCTGAAATTCCGGCATATTGGAGACCACTCCATTGGCTCGATACTTTTCAGGTGAATGAGGATCGACAGTCGCACGTAGACGTTTAGTCTCATCGCGCGTGTTGCCACACCAGCTTTGTCCGTATGCAATGAAGAAGCGCTGCTCCGGAGTCAATCCTTCAAGTGGCTCGAGTTTCTGGCCTTTGGTTTCGTCCTGCCAAGCCATATAGGCCAGAGTGAGCCCGCCGAGGTCCGCCACATCTTCGCCAAGAGTCAGTTTCCCATTGATTTTGATGTCATCAACGATGACATAATTCGAGTATAGGTCAGAGATGCAACTGGCGCGCTGCTCGAATTGTTTCGCATCTTCGGGCGTCCACCAATCGCGCAGGTTGCCTAACGAATCGAACTGGCGTCCCTCGTCGTCAAAGCCGTGCGTCAATTCGTGCCCAATGGTCCCACCAGTATCCCCGTAATTTGGAGCGTCATCGGAATGAGCACTGAATAGCGGTGGCTGCAGAACTCCGGCAGGGAAATTAATGTCGTTCATCTGCGGATTGTAATAAGCATTCACGGTTGGCGGCGTCATGCCCCATTCGCCGCGGTCGACCGGCTTGCCGATCTTCGTGAGTTGGCGATCGAATTCGAATCTTCGCGCGCGCAGGACGTTCCCCATCTCATCGCCAGGTACGATTTGCAGTGCACTATAATCGCGCCATTTGTCGGGATAGCCGATTTTGTTTGCGACCGCGTGCAGTTTCACTAAGGCCTGCTGTTTCGTCCCCTCAGTCATCCACGGAAGGCTTTCGATATCGCGCTGCATGGCTGCTTCGATCTGCTTTACTATTTTCAAAGCCCGTTGCTTGGCTTCGGGACTGAATGTCCGCTCGACATAAACCTGCCCCAGAGCTTCGCCGATGTCGCCATCTACATAGCCGACGCAACGCTTCCAGCGTGGCTCAAGCTGCTCGGCTCCTCGCAGAGTTTTTCCATAGAATGCAAAGTTCTCATCCACAAACGCCGACGAAAGATACGGAGCATTGGCGTGAATAAGATGCCAGCGCAGATAAGTTTTCCAGCTGTTTAAGTCTTCTTTGTCCAGTTCCGTGTTCATGGCCTTAAAAAAATCAGGCATGGCTACGTTGAGGGATTGCACCGAACCAATCCCAACTTTTGTGAAATACGCGTCCCAGTGA
Organism: Acidobacteriaceae bacterium; assembly: GCA_025462785.1. Classification (GTDB taxonomy): domain Bacteria; phylum Acidobacteriota; class Terriglobia; order Terriglobales; family Acidobacteriaceae; genus JAOAPG01. The sequence goes on along the minus strand of JAOAPG010000396.1, from coordinate 4,109 downwards.
AATGATGGGCTCAGCTTCTGGAGATCCTCTCGCGACATCTTGTGATAAAGCTTCTGCGGATCGCGAAGCTCCACTCTTGTCAGTGATCCTTTCGCCAGCGCCGTATCTATGCGTGTTACCGCTTGCGCTTCGGCAGCGGCTACTTCCGGTTTGTCTCCGAGCAATTCGAAGGTCTTTTGCAAGTGGGCGACATAAGCCTTTAGAAGTTCCTTTGATTTCGCATCATCTTTCAGGTAGTAGTCGCGATCTGGAAGACCTAGCCCGCCCTGACCGGCTTCGGCAATGACTTGCGACGAATCCTTGAAGTCCTGGTCGGAGCCAAAGCTGAATAGGACATCATCATCGGCGATGGCAGCGGCGACCTCGGCAAGATCTTGTTTCGAGCGTATAGCCGTGATCTTGTCGAAATCAGCTTTCAACGGCTTGAGCCCCGCGGAATTGATCGTGCCCTCATCCATGCAACCAGCGTAGTAGTCGCCGATTTTCTGCTGGGAAGAGCCTCGATTAGCGCCAGGCCTCGAGGCCATTTCCAAAATGTCGCGCAAGACCAGCTTGTTATCATCCTCAAGCTTGGAATAAAGACTCCAGCTGGTCTGATCCTGAGGAATCGGATTCTGCTTCAACCATCCACCGCACGAGTAAGTGAAGAAATCGGTGCATGGGTCCGCTGTAGTGTCCATGTCGCGGAGGTCTAGTACTGCTTGGGAAGCAAGCGACTGGGGCGGAGGAGGCGTGGTCTGTGCTGAAGCTGAACTGGCGATGAGCCATGACGCCAGCAATCCAAAGGCAATTCTTAACATGAGTAAAGACGGCCGCATTCCTTCTCCTTCGCAGTTCAGCTTATTGAGATAAACAGTGAATCTAAGATTTCTCCAGATTGATCGAGCCATCCCCAGTGTGAACGGTCAGCAGGTTTCCACCACCGTTCAATTTCCCACGGATGTTGTTATGCCCTAATCGTCCCTCTACACTCAACGGCAGGTCAAGGTTGATATGCCCATCGTCGGTATGCAGGTCTACGTCAGCAGCAAAAGTTTCTGGCAATTGAAGCGTGACACTTCCGTCTCCGGAATGTAGCGTCCAACTGGACCCCACAGCCGATCCCGGCAGCGCTCTTGCCGCGATACGCCCGTACCCGGTCGTGAGTTCCAATCCGTCGAAGCGGCCGGCTACTCGGATGTGTCCATCTCCAGCGGTCGCCCGGAGCTTTCCGTCGACTGAGTCAATGTCCTTATGTCCATCGCCGCTGCGCAATTCCATGTCGCCCTTGAAATTTATCAGCTTTATGGAGCCATCGCCTGTATGCAGGTTCACACGACCCTGGCGCGGCATGTGAATTTCTATCTCCACCTTGTTGCTGCGCCAGCCGAACTGAACGATGTGAACATCGTGGGGATAGCGCACCTCTAGTTGAACCGAATCCCCAGTTTGTTGCTCAATGATCTGAATGCCATGCTCACCAATTTTGTAATGCTCGGTCGTTACGTGCGCCTCGATACTGTTCTGGTCCCACGTGTCAACCCGAATGTTGGCATCCGAGGTCAGAACCCGCAGGTCGGGCGTGCCCGCGATCGTATAAGTGTTCGACCATTCGTCGGCGTGAGCTACGGAAGCGATTGCCAGACAGAGTCCCAAGGTCGTAACAGCAATCCAATTTCTTTTCATAGTGTTTCTCCCACATGACTGAACGTGCGGGGGCCGACCGGACACAAACGTACGCTTGAGTGTCAGACGTAGATACGCAGAATAAGTGAGCGCGGTTCCATCTACTACACCTGCTAGTGGGCGGTATTCAGCTTCGGATACGCCATCCGCAGCAGCGTTTTCTCCGCGAAGGGCACATATAGCAGCGCTGCTGTAGCAGCAAATGCCGCACCAAATCCAATTTTCTGAGTAGTCAAGAAAGGCGAAAGCGCCCAAAGCTGATCCAAGGCAAAAATCAGCAGGAATATTCGCAAGAACTTTTCTCCCAGCCGCCGATAATCGAAAGCAGCTGCGGAGAGCAGGTAAAAACGCAATGGGATGCCAAGCCCCGCCGTGATCAATACCAAGACAAAAACAGCCTGCGATGCCGCGCCGCGCAAAAATGGATCGACGGCGCCCTCGATAGATTGCCAGTGAAACAGTGCCGACAAATAAAACGCGAGATACATGATCTGTATCAGCACAAAGAGAGCGCGAGTCAATTCCCGGCGTGGAATGGGAACCTCGAGCTCCGAGTGCATAGCGGTCGGATCGCACGTAGTTGGAATTGTCGGTCCCGCACCGGCTTGGCTTTGGATTTCGACCGGCGCAAGAAATCGATAGCCGCGGCGAGCAATCGTCTCCACATAACGTGGATTCACTGCCGAATCGCCCAAAGCTTCGCGAATTTTCTTAATCGCGGTGTTCAGGCTGTGATCGAAATCGACAAAGGTATCGGCAGCCCACAATTCATTACGTAATTCTTCCCGGGTAACAATACCCTCCGGCTTTTCCATGAGCAATGCTAGAAGCTGGAAGGGTTGTTCCTGAAGGCGAACACGCGATCCATTCTTTCGGAGTTCCCCTGCCGCGAGATCAGCCTCAAAGACTCCAAACCTGAGAACCCGCCCCTTCGAACTGGCGCTCGGTGTGGCCATAAGGACGGGCGTAGTTTACCACCGCAGGCCCTGCGGGGTTACGCTCGCAATCCGGTTAACGTGTGTGAACGGAGCTACAATGCTGGTGTGGCAACGCGGCTCCCAAATCGCCTGCAAGAGCACAAAGCCAAGAAACCATTCTTGCCCGCCGTCCCGCGCAAAGAAGCGGCAGGCGTTCTCATTATCGCCGTGTTGGTTCTGGCGGTAACACTCGCCCGGTACTGGCACAACATCGCCTGGAGCGCCCGCTAGCCGTGGCTTCTGATCCTTCGCTGGTTGTGATCCTCGGTCCGACGGGAAGCGGGAAGACTGCGCTGTCGCTCACGATAGCGGAACGCTTTGGCGGCGAAATTGTGAATTGCGATTCAGTTGCCACCTACCGCGAGTTCGAGGTCGGAACGGCGAAGCCCACCGCGAACGAGCGTGCGCGAGCTCCGCATCATCTGCTAGATTTTGTCGAGCCGACGAGCTACATCACAGCCGGCGAATATGCCCGCCAAGCAAGAGAGGTGCTCGAACAAATCAAGTCGCGGGGAAACCTTCCAATCGTAGTCGGCGGAACTGGCCTCTATTTGCGCGCGCTTTTGGACGGGCTTTTTCCTGGTCCCCAGCGCTCAGAGGAATTGCGCGAAAGGTTGCGTGATCTGCAAGAAACGAAGGGCGCTGCTTATCTGCATCGCATTCTGCGAAGATTAGATCCAGCCGCAGCCCTCAACATCCATGCAAATGACATCCCTAAGCTCATCCGTGCCATTGAAGTTTGTCTCGCCTCTGGCCAGAAAATGACCGAACTGTGGAAGGGCGGCGGAAGCGAGCCGCTGAAGGGATTTTGCATTTTGCGCCTGGGATTGAATCCGGATCGTAGCGCGCTGTACCAGCGGCTCAACAAGCGAGCAGAACAAATGTTCTCAATGGGGCTAGTGGAAGAAACCCGGAGTCTGTCTGAGAAATATGGCAACGCAGCAGGACCACTGAATTCGCTGGGTTACAAGCAAGCACTTCAACTTGTACAGGGCCAGCTCGACAGATCGGCCGCGATTCAGGCGGTGCAACAAGCCCACCGAAATTATGCCAAGCGCCAGATGACCTGGTTCCGGCGCGAGCCGAATGTTATTTGGATGGAAGGCTTCGGAGATGATCCGCAAATCCAAAGCGCCGCTCTCACTCAGATCGTGAATTAACCACTCTATAGCTCCTGCAACTCTGTTATCTTTTCCGCATGCGACCCATCTTTCTGAGCATCGGACTTATTCTTTCAACCCTGATACCCGTCTTCGCGAAAGACAAAAAAGAATCACCCAAACCGCATCAGCCCAGCCCTCTCCATCTGGACCGCGATGGCGAAAAATGGGCAGAGAAGACTTTGCACAAACTGTCTGTCGAAGAAAAAGTCGGACAGCTCTTCATGATCTGGGTCCGGGCTCAATTTCTGAATGTCGACAGTGCAGACTACGTGCAGCTCCGAGACGATATTCGCAAATATCACAT
>JAOAPG010000369.1 GCA_025462785.1 Acidobacteriaceae bacterium | reverse complement strand
GTCGCGACATCAAGTATATCGGCATGGACGTACACAAGGAAGCGATTGTGATCGCCGTCCTGAATGGCAGTGGCAAGCTGGTGATGGAGTCGATTGTCGAAACCAAAGCCATCAGCATTCTGCAGTTTGTGCACGGTCTGCGGGGCGAGTTGCATGTCACCTGGGAAGAGGGAACCCGGGCATCTTGGCTGCACGATCTGTTGCTGCCCCAGGTGACGGAGGTGCTGGTCTGCGATCCGCGGCGCAATGCCTTCTTAAAAGGAAGGCAACAAGAACGACAAGGTAGACGCACGCAAGCTGGCTGACTTGTTGCGCACGGGGATGCTGCGACCGGTCTACCACGGGGAAAATGGACTGCGGACGCTGCGCGAGTTGGCGCGCAGTTATCAAACCATCAGCAAAGATCTGAACCGGGTGATGAATCGGCTCAAGGCTCTTTATCGAGGCTGGGGGGCCTGTCCTGTGCGGGGAGCCGGATCCGACTCCAGCTCACTGCGTTCCGCCAGCCGCCACAGCGGCTTTTTGCGTCGCAGCCCTGATTTCGTCAACCATCGCGGGGGAACACGAGAAACACGGAGAGACTCGGGAGCCTCACGATAGCTCCCCGTAAAACCTTCAGCGAGAGACTGAGGCCCAACTTCACTACGCGCTCAGCGTTAATCCGACTCTTCGCCACACACCATTGACTTTCGCCTATTCTCTTCGTCTAATATGGGCGAACCTACTCGCCCTATGACAACGCCTTACTTGATTTCTGCGCTTCTCTTCTGTTTACCCGCCTTCAGCCAAGATCCTTCAATGTTCCGTGGAAACCCGCAACACACCGGCATCTACGAAGCTGCGGGCGTCCCGAAGTTCAGCAAAATCAAATGGAAATTTCATACAGACGGCCAAGTCATCTCATCTCCAGCAATCGTGGACGGCACTGCTTACGTCGGCAGCACGGATGGAAACCTATACGCCGTCGACCTTCAATCCGGCACACAGAAATGGAAATGCAAGACCGAAGCCCGAGTCACTTCATCCCCGGCGGTCTTAGGCGGTGTGGTGTTTTTCGGGAGCTATGACGGCAATTTTTATGCTGTGGATACCGCGACCGGCAAGTTGAAGTGGAAGTTCCAAACCGCGGGCGAGCGACGTTATGCCGCCAAGCATCTTCATGGCTCGCTTCCAGCTGGCGAAATCATGCCGGACCCTTTCGATTTCTATCTCTCCTCGCCTGTAGTGTCGAACGGAACCGTGTACTTCGGCAGCGGCGACGGCAATATCTACGCTCTGCAGGCTAATTCTGGCGCTTTGCAATGGAAATTTAAGACTGGAGACGTCGTCCACGCCTCGCCCGCTATTTCGGACGGCACATTGTTCATCGGAAGCTGGGACAGTTATTTCTATGCAATCGATGCGGCCAGCGGCAAAGAGAAGTGGCGGTTCAAAACCGGTGATGATCCGGACGCTCACAACCAAGTCGGCATTCAGTCTTCAGCCTTAGTCTCCGGCGGTGTGGTTTATTTCGGCTGCCGCGACTCAAATCTATACGCGCTCCAAGCCGCTACAGGCGAAAAGAAGTGGGTATACAACAACAAGGGCTCGTGGGTTATTGGTTCGCCAACCGCGCAGAACGGCAAACTCTATTTCACAACTTCGGACTCAGGACTGTTTCATGCATTGGACGCCAAGTCTGGCGCTGAAGTCTTCTCTTTGAAGTTCTTATGGCCGATGTTTTCATCCCCAGCAATCGCCGGCAACACGCTATATCTCGGGACGCAAGACGGCAAGCTGGTTGCCATCGACCTCACCGCTCAGAAGCTCGCCTGGACTTTTCAAACGGACGGCTCCCGCCAGTACGGTCCCGAGTACACCAAGCCCGACGGAAGTCCCAATTACGAGACTGTGTACACCGAGAACTTCTACGACAACATGGTCGCAGGTGTCAGCAAAATGCTCGCCATTGGCACTGTGCTTTCGTCGCCAGTCATTACCGGCGACGTGATCTATTTCGGCAGCACGGACGGAAATCTCTACGCCCTGATGTAGGCCGATTGCGCCTTACCAGCCGACCTTCTGCCCTCTATTTTGCTCATCCAGCCACTTCTTCAAAGGCGCGAAGTATTCCAGAATCGCTCCCGCGTCGACTTGGCGTTCTCCCGTCAGCGCTTCGAGCGCGTCCGGCCATGGCTTGCTCTGGCCGATCTCGAGCATCTTGTTGAATTTCTCGCCAGCTTCCTTCGATCCGTAGAACGTGCAGCGATTCAGCGGCCCTTTATAACCGGACTCGCGACACAGCGCGCGATAGAACTGGAATTCCAGCATGTCGGCCAAAAAGTACCGCATGTACGGAACGTTGGCCGCGACATGATATTTTGCGCCGGGATCGAAATCCGCTTCACTGCGATCAACTGGCGGCGCTATTCCCTGATATTTCTTACGCAGCTCCCACCAGGACTTGTTGTAATCGGCAGGCTTGATGTCTCCTGAGAAAACTTTCCAGCGCCATTGATCGATCATCAATCCAAACGGCAGAAACGCGACTTTATCGAGAGCCTGCCTCAACAAGATCGGGATATCGGCCTCCGGCGGAGGAACTTTGTCCAGCAATCCGATTTTCTGCAGATACTCCGGCGTAATCGCTAAAGCGATCGTGTCTCCAATGGCTTCATGGAATCCGTCATTCGCGCCGCCCTCAAAAAGAAATGGCTGGTTCTTATACGCGCGTTGATAAAAGTTGTGTCCAAGCTCGTGGTGAATTGTGACGAAATCAACATCGCGCACCTGAATGCACATCTTTACGCGAACATCGTCTTTGTTATCGATATCCCAGGCGCTGGCATGGCAGACCACATCTCGATCTGCTGGTTTGGTGAACAACGACCGTTCCCAAAAAGTTTGTGGCAGGGGCGCGAAGCCCAATGATTTATAGAAATTCTCCCCGCAGTGCACCATCCCTTTCGCATCGAGGTTCTTGGCTTTGAGCAATTCGGTGAGATCATAGCCGCGACTATTTTCCGGTAGCCCGACAATAGAAAAGATGCCGCCCCATTGCTGAGCCCAAGGGTTGCCAAGAAGATCAGCGGGAATGGGACCGTCCGCTGAGATAACATTTGGACCGTAGTGCTGCGAAAGCTTGGCGCGAACAAAGGTGTGCAGCGAAAGATACAGGGGTAAAACCTGCTGCCACAATCTTTCGAGGTCGCCGCTGAACGCATCGGGAGGCATGTCATATCCGGCTCTCCACAATGCTCCCGTATCTTTGTATCCCAACTCGCGTGCGCCTTGATTCGACAGCTCGACGAACCGGGCATAACGCTGGCGCATAGGAGGAGAAATCTTGTGCCAGCCCAGCCAAACATCTCCAAGTTCCTTAGGATCACGGCTGGTCTCCATGATGTGCTCAATTGCCGTGATATCGAGACATTCGTGGGGCTTACGGCAGTATTTGGCTTTGCCGTAGTCGGCATCGAGCGAGGTTGCGATCTGAGTCATCTCGCGGCGCAATGCCGGGTCCCTTGGAGCGGGCGCGGTTAGAGACAAGCGCAATAGTTTGAACTTGCGAGCCAGATCGGGAGGCATGTTGATCCGATCGAACTGCTTTGACTGCTCGATTAATTCCGTCGTGACTGCCGTGATCTGATCCTGAGCATCGGCGGACAATGCTTCGGTGTCGTCCGTGATGAAGTTTTCCTGCACCCACGCGGCGCGATTGACCTTCACGCTGAGTTCGCTCAGCCGAGACTCCGCCTGTGTAATAAATTGTTCAGCTTGAGCAAGGGGCGGCTTTGACATGATCTGAGCCTGTAGCGCTAGACTTGCGAAAAATAATGCGACTGGGATAACAAACCTCATTCAGATCCTCCGGCGGGAATTATACGGGAGGAATGAAGTGTGGCGATGGTCAAGACTTTCAGACTTGAAAATCGGAACAAACGTTGTTCGGTTGAAAGTAAACTGCACGAAGCAATGAATGAACAATATTCAAGCTTTATCGCTGAACATGGATACGCGATTGTCCCGGATGTTTTCCGAGGCGAAGAAATGACAAGTCTTGTGGAGCAGTTTTGTCGAGCAGACATTGTTCGCACTCGGGCTGGGGTACGTCACGCCCTGAAGTACCCGGAGGTAGTTCGACTTGCTGAAGATCCACGACTGGCCAACCTAGCATCCAGTACATTGGGTGGTAGCGCGTTCCCATACCGTGCGACTCTTTTCGACAAGTCTCCAGCCTCCAATTGGCTCGTCGTTTGGCATCAGGATACGATGTTACCCGTTCGGGAGAAGCGCGATGTCCCTGACTGGGGACCATGGTCGATAAAGGATGGTGTAATCTTTGCGCGAGCCCCGCCAGTGTGCTCGCCAAGGTAGTCGCTCTCCGAATCCATATTGATGAGTCTACCGAACATAACGGCCCCCTGCGCGTCATCGGCTGGCAGCCATCGATTTGGAGTGTTGAGCGATGACGAACTTCAGCGGCTCGGGAAATCTTCTTCGCCGACGGAATGCACGATCTCGCGCGGGGGCGTGGTAGCTATGCGTCCCTTAGTCGTTCATTCTTCTGCGAAGTCGCGGGTTGATGGTCTTAGGCGCGTTCTCCATATTGAGTATGCGACAGAGATGATGGTTGCGGAGGGGCTAGAGTTGGCGATCGCGTAGATAGGATAAAGAATTGTAAGTGCACAGCCGAGGCGGCTGTGCCTACGTAATTTTCGCTGGATCGCTAATGGGGGCGTAATACAGCTCTTCCATCGCCTTTTGCACCCTCGCCGACAGCACATCCATATCGCGCAACGTCAGCCCTTCGGTTGAGATCGGTTCTCCAACCCTCATCTCTAGCGGGCGGCTCTTGATGTGATATGTGTTCATCGGCAAAAGTTCATACGTTCCGATCAGCGCCACCGGAACGACATCGACCTGCGCCTTAATCGCCAGAAAGAATGCTCCCGACATGAAGAGTTTGATATCTCCATCCGGCGTGCGTCCACCCTCTGGAAAGATCACCAGCGGCATGCCGCTCTTCAGACTTTTCAAGGCCGCCCGGATGCTTCCAATCGACCGCGACGGATTCTGCTGATCTATGCAGATTTGTCCAGAACGCTTTAAATGCCAGCCGACAATCGGATAGGCAAGGAGTTCGCTCTTGAACGCGATCCGAAACTGAAAAGGTAAATAGACGTAGAGAAGCGGAATATCCAGTGCCGATGCGTGATTCACCGCATAAACCAGCGGCTTCGAAGTGTCGACCTTCTCGAGTCCGGTAACTTCGACCGGAGACATAATCGTCTTCATGATCAACTGCGACCAGAATCGTGCGAAGGCGTGGAGGATCCGAGCTTTCTCCCCCAACAGAGAAACGGGGACGGAGACAACCCCGAGAACGAGCGTGTACATCCAGATCAACGGATCAAAGATGAAATACGAACGTAGACGGCTACTCCATCCGTATTCGCGAACTTGACCCGATGACGTAGACTTCTCAGCGCGCAGTTCCGTCTCGGCAAGCGGCTTGCTATCAATTTCCGTCGTTGATGATTTTGCGAATGGCACGAGTGTCTTAGATGCGAAGGCGGAGATTTCGCATCGCCTCCCCAACTATGTAGATCGAACCGGTGATAACAATTATTCCGCCAGCAGGTGTAATGGCACGCGCGCGATCAAGTGCCGCACTGACATTCGGAGCGTGGTCGATGTCTTCCGAGATCCGAGACGACGCCTCGCGAATCTCCTCTGGCGTGGCAGACCGCGGATTGTCCGCGTGAGTGACTATTACGTGATCAGCTATGGGAAACAGAATCTCAGCCATCTCGCCGATTGCCTTGTCGCGCATAGCTCCAAATACGAATGTTAGCGGACGTCCTTCATAACAAGCCGACAAAGTTGATCGCAGCGCCCAAGCTCCAGCGGGATTGTGTGCCACATCCAAAGCATATTCCGGAGCGCCATCTCGGGCCGGAACAACCTGGAAGCGTCCCGGCCAGCGAGTCTCGCGAATACCGCGTTCAATCGATTGCGGAGTAATCGCGAATCCCTTCTTGCCTAACTCTTCCGCGGATGCAATAGCTAAAGCAACATTTCTTAATTGATGACGTCCGATCAAAGGAGTTTCAACAAGTATCTGCTCGCCCATAACCTGCAGTGGATAACGAGACACTGCCGCTAAAGCAGGTTCCCCACCAGCCAGATCGGCTTCGGTACTACAAGTCTTGAGATACTGCTCACTGCCTGGCGAGACCGGAGGCACATATGGAACCGCACTTACTCCCCGCACTCCGCAGTCCAGAATTGCGTTTCCGATCACATCATTTGCTTGCGGCTGCTGCGGCAACGTCACCACTATTCCCTTCGGACGAATAATCCCCGCTTTCTCGCGCGCAATTTCAGCCACTGTGTTACCAAGGAATTTTTGGTGGTCGAGAGAAATATCCGTGATCACGCTCAATAAGGGATCAATCACGTTGGTGGCATCGAGGCGGCCGCCCATACCTACTTCCAACACTGCTATTTCAACTTTGTTCTTTGCGAAGTACTCAAACGCTATGGCCGTTAGCATTTCAAAGAAGCTGGGGTGCCATGGCAAGTCGCCTTCCCCCACCAGCCGTTCAGCTGTCCGGTCGACCACGTCGTGCAGAGCTGCGAAGTCGTCGTCCGTGATTTGTTGGCCATTGATTCGTATCCGCTCATTGATGGAAACCAAATGCGGTGACGTGTATAACGCTGTGCGCAAACCGGACGCCCGCAGAATGGAGGCAAGTGTCGCCGAGGTCGATCCCTTTCCGTTTGTACCCGCTACCAGAATTCCGGGGAAGCGCCGCTCAGGGTGATCCAGCGCGGCCAGGAGTACCCGCATGTGCTCCAAATCGAACTTGTGGGACGGAGTACCGGCCAGCTCATGGCCGAGAGCATACATTCGATCAATAGCGGTTTCGTAGGACATGGACGAAGCTTTCAGCTTTCAGCTCTCAGTTTACAGTTTGCCGCTTTGAATCCATATTTACCAAGGTTTCGCAGTTAAGGCGGGCACACGTGACTTGAACGGGCAGATAGTCCGGTTGACTGAAGCCTTAAAGCTGAAAGCTGAAAGCTGACGGCTGAGAGCTCGTCGACTATGCCGCCACACTCATAAAATCCAAAGCCCGTGAGATGTACGATTTCAGCTCTTTACGAGGCACCACAGCGTCCAGCATTCCGTGCTCAAGCAGAAATTCACTACGTTGAAAACCTTGAGGCAGCTTTTGCCGGATGGTCTGCTCGATGACGCGCGGCCCGGCAAAACCGATCAATGCGCCGGGCTCGGCAATATTCAAATCTCCGAGCATCGCGAATGAGGCGGTCACGCCACCCGTTGTAGGATCAGTCAAAACTGATATGTAGGGCATCTTCGCATCGTCCAGCCGACCGAGGGCAGCTGAGATTTTCGCCAATTGCATCAGGCTGATGACGCCCTCCATCATCCGAGCTCCACCGGAAGCAGACACGATAATTACCGGAGTCTTCGTATCCAGAGCATGTTCAATCGCACGCGTGATTGCCTCGCCGACTACCGAGCCCATGCTTCCGCCAATGAACGAATATTCCATGGCGCTCACGATGACAGAACGGCCGTTTAATCGCCCACGTGCATTGAGAATGGCATCGTTCAAACCAGTGTCGGTCTGGGCCTGTTTCAACCGCGCAGAGTAGGCTTTGAGGTCAACAAATTTCAGGGGATCAGTAGACCTGAGATTCGAATCGAAAATTTCATACTGACTATTGTCAAGCAGTTGCGCCAAACGGGTGCGGGCATCGATGCGGAAATGCTTGTCGCATTTCGGACAGACGTTCAGATTCTCTTCGATGTCCTTCTTCCAAATGATCTGGCGACAATTTTCGCACTTGATCCACAAGCCTTCAGTGCGAACTTTTTTCTCGCCCGATGTATCAAGCTCTCCGGATTGTCGTTTAAACCACGTCATCAACTATTTTTTAGGGCAGGCGATGTCGTACAAAATTTCTAACACTCGATTGTACCTGTTTGAGCGCTAGTAAAGCATGGGAAACTGAATGTCGGCGAATTTTCCGGCACAACACAAAACCGGCAGCAAAGCCGCCGGTCTGGTGATCTCCATTCCCTCCTGGAAAGAAAAAGAGATTACGGCATTTCTACAATTCGATGATCTGATTTTTGATCGACACCGTTTGTTTCGTCGCTCAACAGCCGGGCCGCGATTCTTAATGCATTGACTTCATTCTTCACTCGCACCAGTTCTTGTTCTTTCATCTTGAGTACTTCGAGGGGATTTTTCATTCGACGGGATTTATCCTCATAAGTTTAGGGCCTAATTTATCTGCGATTGAGCTCAGTGTAGACCTGAAGACTTCACTCTGAAATATCACGAAGGTGCACTTTCTATTTATTTCCCCGCGCTGCAGTCCAGCTCTGACAGTTAGTGACCCAGATGATAAGGATGTCCTTTCAGGATGGTGAACGCGCGATACAGCTGCTCCAGCAGAACCACGCGCGCAAGCTCGTGAGCGAGGGTCATCTTACCCAGTGAAATAATGTGAGTTGCTGTTTTCCTGGTTTCATCAGAGAAGCCGTTCGCGGCTCCTATGGCAAACAGCAATGGAAGAGAGCTGCGTTCTTGATAGCCACCTATAAATGTCGCCAGTTCTTCTGAAGAGAGCTGTTTCCCCTTGCTATCGAGCAGGACCAACGTTGGGCGTGGACGCGCGTTCTTCGCGGAGAGCTTTTGAAGGGCCGCTTCATCCTTGAGCGCGACTCCTTCTACCTCGGCGTAGTGAGTCAAACGCTTTAGGTACTCGTCCGTCAATACTTGGATGGCTGGCTCTTTCGTTTTGCCGATCCATGCAATTTTGAGTTTCATGGCAAAACTGAAATTTCCGGAGAACTGGGGACCCGCCGAAAACAGCTAGGTTTACTGCCGGATGCAAACACAACGGTCACTCCAAACTTGATACGGCCGCTATCTTCATATTGTCGAACAGCCGCAAGCACCTCGTCATCGATCTGCTCCCGTTTATCCTCTGGAATCCGTTCGAGCAAAGGACGAAACGGGGCGGACACCGCCTGAGCATACTCCCAGACTTCTTCCGCACTTCCGGGCCAAGTCCAACCAACCTGAGTCACCTCTTCTTCCACCGACACGAAACCTGCATGGTGCAACAATTTCGCAAGGCTACCCGGGTCTGCAAAACGAAACATATTCGCTGTTCCCGGTTCCAGTAGCGATCCTCCGACATGCTTCTGCACGATCCCCATTGTGCTCGCCCAATATGGTTGCTCAAACGGCCCCCATGCTACAAAGCACGCTCTGCCACCGGGCTTCAGCACACGTCGCACTTCCCTAAGCGCTTTCTCGCAATCAGCAAAAAACATGATTCCGAAGCGACAGGTAACCAGATCAAAGGCATTATCCGGAAAAGGCAGGTCGTGCGCATCAGCCTCGCACGTACGAAAATTCGTCAACCGACGTTGTTGAGCCCGCTGCTCAGCAATTGCAAGGAGGTCCTTGCTAAGGTCGAGAGCCGTCACCTCTCCTTCAGGGCCAACTCGTGAAGCAAGGCTGATGGCCGGCTCACCCGTTCCGCTCGCTAAATCGAGTACCTTCATCCCGCTAGCAGGGCGCGCATGCTCGACCAGCGCCCGAGTTACATTGCGGCCCATTGCCGCGGACTTTGCTCTCCACTTTTCGGCCGCGATCAGGCGATAGGAGGAACCCCATTTTGATTCAATGCTTGTCATCCGTTGGTGAAGAAAATGGCCGAATTGAAGATGACCAAATTAAAGAGGTTAAAAAAACGAGCCGCAGATTATGCAGGTGAATCGGGATGAAACTCTCGACCTTCATTCCGCTAGCCCAGGAATAACCGCGGCATCGAATAGCAGGACTATGCGCGCTTCTTCCTTACAGTTCGCGTCGCAACCCGCTTTGTCTTCTCCGCCTTCGCAGCAAGATCTGCGGCTTCAAGCCGCTTTGCCGACTTCCACAGCCTCTCAAGATCGTAAAACTTACGGGCCTTCTCCGAAAACACATGCACGACGAAATCTACATAGTCGAGCAACACCCATTCCGCTTGCTTATAACCTTCGACGTTGTGAGCGTAGAGGCCCGCAACTTTCTTGAGCCGTAATTGGACTTCGTCCGCAATGGCTTGCACTTGTCTAGGATTGCTGCCGCTGCACACAAGAAAGTAGTCGGTAAAGGCGCCTGATTCCTGATCAAGCTCCAGGATAGCGATTTCTTCTGCCTTCTTGTCTTGGCATGCGCTAATTGCTTCCGCTACCTGTTGCTTTAAATCATTTTTTTTCATGAATACGTCAAAGGTCCGTAATGCGAGATGCGCCGCCTTCGTATTCTAACCGACTAATGGAGTAAGAACCGAAACTCCCGCCCCGATCAATTTATTACTCGCGATAGAGTTCCATCTTCTTTATGTACTCCGAGACTGCTGGGCTCACAAACTTCACCAGGGGGCGCTTGGCCACCACCGCCTGACGGATCGCCGTGGCCGAAACATTCTGGTGTACGTCTTCGAGCAGATGAATGGTTACCCCGCTGATAGCTAAATCTCCGATCGCCGCTTGCTTGGAAAATGGCTTCGTCACCGCTGCCGCTGGCCGCAAACTCTCCGGAAGAAAGCTGGCTATATCTGCTAAGGAATATCCGGGACGACTAGCGACAACGAATTCGCACTCCCGCAAAAGCGCTTCGGACTCACGCCATTTCGCGATGTCTTTGAACGCATCGATTCCGATGAGAAAAAACAGCCGATCGCTTTTCTTCAGCTGGGCCTTCAAACGCCGCAATGTATCGATGCTGTAGTTTGCGGCGCCGATGGAAGTTTCAGACTTTCTCGTTTTACCGGGCAATGAAGAACTACCAGCCGCTTCGGGCGCTTCCAGGAGAGATGGCACAAATGCTTTCTCGCCAGTTGTAGCCAGTGCGACCATCGCATAGCGATGGCAATAAGAGCTGACAAACTGCCATTGCTTATGCGGCGGAACATTCGCGGGCACGAAATACACGCGGGACAACTCAAACCGATCTCGCGCCGCTTTTGCCAGCGCAAAGTGTCCGTGATGAATCGGATCAAATGTTCCGCCAAGCAGACCGATGTTCATATTTGCTTATTCTCGTAAATAAATCCGCGCTTTTCGTTCTGTAATTTTCAATTTGTAAAACAGCTCGTTGCATTACGCACAGTGTTGTCATTTCAGGTTCGTCCTAGCATCCAGTGCCCATTCTCCAGACATCTTATGAACTCCCGTAACCTCGCGGGTATTTCATTTTGGAACTATGCTGTCTCTGCATGCGAGCGAAGTCCCCCCTTCTCCGCAGCTATATCCCACCGGCTCGGGCCCCTATTCTCCGATACGGCGTTGCCGTATTGAGCACCATTCTTGCTCTCATTCCTGCATTGCTACTTGCCGACATCGCAGAAAGCCGGCTCGTCGTCTTTTCTGTCGCCATTATGGTCAGTGCATGGTATGGCGGCTGGAAGCCTGGCCTCGTCGCCACATCATTTGCTCTAACCGTAAGCGCTTACTTCACGCTTACTAGCGCTAATACAGCTGCTGATTATCGCAGGGCGATCATACATTTGTCGCTATTTGTGTTTGTCGCATTCTTGATTTGCTCTTTCAATGCCGCGCTACGATCGGCTCAAGAAGGACTGCGCCGCTCGGAGATCAATTTCCGCTCATTGGTAACAAACGCTCCTTACGGAATTTGCCGTTGCGATGCGCGGGGCATTCTGCTTAGCGCCAATCCTGCACTCGTCCATATGCTGGGACAGGATTCGGAAACTGATCTTATCGGACGAAACGTCGCGAGCCTATATGCGGATTCCCAGCAATGGTTCACCGTCGCCGATAAACTCCACTCACAACAGCCCTTCAAGGAACTCGAGGCGGAGTGGAAACGCAAAGACGGTGGCCTCAAAAGCGTTCGCCTTTCCGGACGCGCAATTCGGGCAGAACAGGACCTGCTGTTTTTCGAGCTCTTCGCCGAGGACATCACCGAGCATCGCGACTTGGAACAACAGTTACGTCAGTCGCAGAAAATGGAAGCGATCGGACGACTCGCCGGAGGAATTGCACACGATTTCAATAATCTGCTCATGGTGATTTCCGGTTATTGCGAGTTCTTGCTCGAGCGCGTCGGCACAGATCCGCAACTTCGAGGTCCCGCCCAAGAAATCGCCAACGCTGCCAATCGCGCCACATCGCTCACTCGCCAACTTCTCGCTTTCAGCCGTAAGCAGATGCTCGCGCCTAAGGTGATCGATCTCAATGAGGTAGTGACGGAAAACCTGAAAATGCTGGACCGCTTGATTGGCGAGGACATCGATCTGGTGATGGTTCCAGGTGCGGACTTAGGTGCGGTGAAGGCCGATCCCGGACAGATCGAGCAGGTCATCATGAATCTTGCCGTTAACGCCCGCGACGCCATGCCGCATGGCGGAAAACTTCGGATCGAAACTTCCAACTTTACGCTCGATGAGACCTATGCGCGTTTTCATGCGCCGATCCAGCCTGGCGAATACGTAATGCTGACTATTAGCGACACTGGGATGGGTATGGATTCGGAGACCCAGACGCACATCTTCGAGCCTTTCTTTACGACGAAAGGCCCGCGTGGCACTGGCTTGGGACTCTCCATGGTCTACGGGATCATCAAGCAGAGCGGAGGTTTCATTTGGGTCGACAGTATTCAAGGCAAAGGCACAACCTTTGAAATCTGTCTTCCGCGCGTTACCGGAGCTGCCCAAGCTAATTACGTTGAGGCCTATCAACGCGAGAGCGCCGAACCCCGTGCAGGAGAACGCGAAACGATCCTGGTTGTAGAGGATGAAGGGAACCTGCGGTATCTGGCCCGCCAGTTCCTTGAGCAGCAGGGCTACGTTGTGCTGGAAGCATCTGACGGTGACTCAGCCGTGCAGCTTTCGAGTTCACATAAAGGACCTATCCATCTTTTACTGACCGATGTTGTCATGCCCGGAATGAATGGCCGCGACCTCGCTGTTCAGATTTCCCGCGCGCGTCCAGAGATAAAAGTACTTTATATGTCTGGCTATACCGAGAATGCTATCGGCCACAATGGCACGCTTGATTCGGGGATCGTGCTGCTGCAAAAGCCATTCACTCTTCCAGATCTCAAAGCAAAAGTACGCGAAATGCTCGATACTCCACTCCCTCAGGAGGCAATCATGGCAAGTCGCTCAGCAACCCCTACTCGATTCGGTCAAGCCCGTGAAAAGGTTCCATCCTTCCGGGCGCAACGGTTCCAACTTCATTTGCCACTTAAATATCGCCAACTTGGAGAGAACGACTGGAGAACCGGCACTACGGAGAACATAAGCCGCTCAGGAATGCTATTTCAGGCGGAAGAAACACTTCCTACGAACGTGCAGCTGGAAATCAATCTGGTGCTTCCTGCAGAGATTGCCGGACTAGCCGCAGCAGAAGTGGTATGCCGAGGAGAAGTCGTGCGCACTCTAGATCCGGGACAGCAAATGCGTCCGGCATTAGCTGCAAAAATCTTGCAATATCACTTCCAGCACGGCTCGCGCATTCCGGAAGCATAGAAGCTTTCATTTAAATGAGGCGGGCAGACCGGAAGATGCAAGATGGAAGAGCGAACGTGTGCTTCTTTCGAGGCTAAGTTCCGGTTGCCTGCTTCGGCTCCTTCGCTTCCCACCGAAAGCGAGCCACGACCAAGCGGATATCCTCGAAGGTGATCTCGGGTGGCACAGCATCTTTGATCGGACGAAGCGCCGCCATACCCAGCTGCGCACATGCCTCCTCGATCTGCTTTTGCTTCTCCGGTTCGATCCAACCAGGCTTGAACTCCACCTCTCCACTCTCAACCAACTCGGCGACCGAGTCGATGATGGTTCTAATCTGGCGACCGCGGATCACAGCAATTTCGGCGAAACTTTGGCCTTCGTCAAGCAGGCGCTTAGTGGCGGCTGCGGGCCTTGAAATTGGTTTGGGCGCGGCACTAGCCCGCGCACCATTGCGGAAACGCTCCAGTGCCGCGAAAATTTGCGGACCATACATCTGAGCTTTGCGTTCTCCAAATCCTGTAATTTGTAACAATTCAGGAATTGAAGCGGGTAGCTTACGACAAATTTCTTCGAGCGCTGTATCGTGCATCACTACAAAGGCCGGAGCACCATGCGCGTGAGCCGTATTTCGGCGCCATTCGCGTAGGTAATTACGCAGAGCTTCGTCAACATTTGGCGCAGCACTGACTTTCAGTTGCGGTCGCGCGATTGCGGAAGCGGCTTCGGACAATCCTGCCGGAGAGCCGCCACACACATCGCATACGCCACAGGACTCCCACTTCGGCTTTTCCCCGAAGTGCTGACATATTTGCCGCTGACGGCACACGCTTGAATCAGCAAAGCCGCGAATGTCGTGATAGCGCTGCCAAGCTCGATCCCTCTCTGCGGAATCGGTAATTTGCTTCATGAAATGCGCCAGCAGCGCGGCGTCCTGCTTCTGCCAGAGCAGAATGCAATCGGCGGGATCGCCATCACGCCCGGCGCGCCCGGCCTCTTGGTAATACTGCTCGATGGATTTTGGCAGCGACATATGAATAACCGATCGCACCGTCGCCTTGTTGATGCCGAGGCCGAATGCGATCGTGCCTACGAGCACGCGGACCTCATCGGACATCCATGCTTCTTGGTTACGTTTTCTAACGGCTGACTCCATTTTGCCGTGATAGCCAATAGCCGCGATGCCACGCTCCTCGAGGAAGTCCACGGTCTGCTCTACTCGCGCTATCGTAGGTTCATAGACGATTACGTTGCCTTCGCGGTACTCACGCAATAAGGTCAGCAACTGACCCATGATTTTCTGGCTCTTACACTCTTTCGCCGCATAGCGAAGGTTCGGACGGTGAAAACTGGCAATGTACCTATGGGGACTGCGCAGCTGCAACTGGTGCAGAATATCGTGACGCACACGCTGCGTCGCACTGGCCGTGAACGCGGCAATGTGTGACTGTGGAAAATTGATCCGCAGGCGGCTGAGCAGGCGGTAGTCGGGTCGGAACTCGTGTCCCCACTCAGAGATGCAGTGGGCTTCATCAATAGCAAAGAAAGAAGTAGGGACTCCGCGCAGCCAGCTTATAGTTTCCTCGCGCGCCAGGCGTTCAGGTGAAAGATAGAGCAGACGGTACTCACCTTCCCGGGCTTTTTTCATGATCTGCGATTGCTCGCCAGCGGACATCGTGCTGTTCAGCACGGCTGCCGGAATGCCCATTTGCGCGAGTTGCGCTGCCTGGTCCTGCATGAGCGCAATCAGCGGCGAGATCACGACGGCAGTCTTCCCCAAGACCAACGCCGGCAATTGGTAACATAGTGATTTTCCGCCACCGGTCGGCATGACAACGCAGGTATCGTGGCCGTCCACCAGACTGCGCACGATCCTCTCCTGCAGAGGACGAAACGAACCGTATCCCCAGTATTGGTGGAGCGGCTGTAGTAAGTCGACTTCAGACATGACAAACAGTATAGGGGCAGCAGCGCAGACTTTGGCCTTCGGGGAAGCAGTTGAAAAAGAGTGTTTCAATCTGGGAGGCGCGTGCAGTGTGCAGTTCAAGGGCAGGGGGTTCAAAACTTCTCGCCGATACGGGAATGATATCGGGAGCAGCTACTCTTCTACTCTGGAATTCAAAGCTTCGCTTTCCAGTTCTGCTTGGCTGGCTCTAACCTCATCCACCTTCTTCGCCATCGCATACTTCAGCTCTTCAATACCTTTGCCAGTCACGGCTGAGATCGGGAACAACTCCAGCCCGTGTTTCTTGCAATATCTTTTCAGCTTCGCTAGCTTGTCTTTATTGGCAACGTCAATTTTCGAAGCCACCATGATCATGAGTTTTTCTTCAAGCTTCGCGTCGAAGCTTTCCAGTTCTCCATTGATGACTTCCACGTCCTTCACAGGATCAGGTTGCACACTCGTATCCGACACATCCACCAGGTGGACCAGCAATCTCGTGCGTTCGATATGACGCAGAAATTGCGTGCCCAAGCCTGCGCCCGTGTGCGCGCCTTCGATCAGTCCGGGAATGTCGGCAACCACGAAACTCCGCTCCTCGCGCGCTTCTCCGACCGAAACCACTCCGAGATTCGGCTGCAATGTTGTAAAGGGATAATCCGCGATCTTAGGACGTGCCGCCGAGAGTCGCGAAATCAGTGTCGACTTGCCTACGTTGGGATACCCGATTAAAGCGACATCGGCAAGCAGCTTGAGTTCGAGCCGAAACGTGCGTTCTTCGCCCGGGCGTCCATCATCATGCTCGCGTGGGGCTTGATGTGTCGACGTAGCAAACCGCGCATTACCGCGGCCACCTCGGCCTCCTTTGGCGATGATGATGCGATCATCTGGCCGGGAAAAGTCATAGACCTTCTGCCCAGTCTCGGAGTCGTAGACGATCGTCCCGACCGGAACTTTGAGTACGATATCTTCGCCCTGCTTCCCGGTGCAGTTCGAACCCATGCCGTGCTGTCCGCGTTGTGCCTTGTACTCTGGATTGAAACGGAAATGGACCAACGTATTGTGACGTTCGCTGGATTCCATGATCACATCGCCGCCATCGCCGCCATCGCCGCCCGAGGGACCGCCTCGCGGTTCGTAAGCTTCCCGCCGGAAAGCAACGCAGCCGTTTCCGCCGTCACCCGCCTTGATCCGAATTGTTGCTTCATCAATAAACATAAAACCGTCGTTGGTTATTGGTCGTTACACAAAACAAAAAGCCTCGACCCGAAGGCGAGGCTTCCGGCCGCTTCTGAGATCATCCGCGACCTTTATCTTTTCAGGCTAACCTGCGGAACCGCTCTACGCTACTCTGCTGCGAGCGGCTCAATCATGACGAACTTACCCATGCTGCCCCGATCCAGGAACTTGATACGTCCTGAGATCTTGGCGAAGAGAGTGTCGTCCTTGCCGCGGCCAACATTCAGACCTGGCTTTACCGGTGTTCCTCGCTGCCGCACAATGATCGTACCGCCGGGGACAACCTGTCCGCCAAACGCCTTAACGCCTAACCGTTGCGCGTTCGAGTCGCGCCCGTTTCGTGATGTTCCCTGTCCTTTTTTATGTGCCACTTAGCTCTCCTGTTATCCCAGTGCTATTCGCCCGCGCTCACGGGGGAACAAAGGGATCTGCTTTATTTCTTCTTCCCGGTGCTCTTTTTCTTCGCAACCGCCTTCTTCGCGATAGCTTTCTTTTTCGCTGGAGCTTTTGCGGTTTTCGCCTTAACTTCCGGCTCCGCTTCGAGGTGTTCCGCCTTCACTGGCTTAGGCTCTTTCTTTGGAAGCTCCGGAGCCTTGAAGCTTTGCCCGTCGTAAGCAATCTCAGTGATGCGAACCGCCGTGAATCCCTGCCGATGTCCGCGCAGCTTCTTGTATTGCTTTTTTCGCTTGTAGTGGAAAACGAGGATTTTCTTCGCGCGCCCCTGCTCGATCACTTGTCCGACAACGCGAGCGCCCGAGGACGGCACGCCAATCTGCCCATTGCCAGCGGAGACCGCTAAGATATCGCTAAACTCAACATTTCCATTTTCGTCGCTCTGGTTTTCCAGGCGAACCACATCTCCGGGCGCCACACGGTACTGCTTTCCACCGGCGCGGATGACCGCGTACATACTTATGCCTCCGTCAAAATCCAGCGTGACCGCGCACCTGCGCGATTCATGGATTTTGATCAAATTTATCGCTTGCTACTGACCGCGTCGGCGCTTTGGGCAACGATTGCGGACGGCTCCAGAACGGAACCGCGAGTACAGGCAAACCTAACTATTCTATCGTGCGTAAGGGAAAGGGTCAAACCAAAGCTGAAAGAGATAGTGTCTGAAACTCAAGACCGAGGAAAAGGTATATCAGCCTTAATTCTCACCCACGTGACTCCGAACTATAGCCAATGCCTCCTCGGCAGGCTTGTATGAGCTCGCGGTGGCAGAGCGGGCGCTTCAGCGCCGCGTAAAGCCGCCAAGACAGACAACGCGGCCCTGAAAGGGCCACTCTTCCACCTCGCCAAGGCCCCGCCATTCGCCAACTCCGGGGTTGAATTTGCCAATGACCAGCGGCCCGCGACCCACGACCTTCATTCTGGCAACCCAAGCCGGCGCATCAGATCAGCGAACCTCGGGTCCGACCGTATCGCATCAAATGCTGGATAACGTATCCCAATAATGAGTTCGATATCTTCTCCGGCGAATGCTTTTTCCAGGTATTGGAACGCCTTGTCGCGATCTCCCCTGAGTGCGTACGCCGCTGCGATCGCAGTTGTCCAATCCTGATTTGCCGATCCAGCTAGCGCGAGGTCACCGTAGCCTCTAGCGTCTGGACTCCAAGAGCCCGGGATTAAAAAGTACTTGTGTAACTCGCTCACCGCGTTGGCGAAATCACCAGTGCCAGCGTACAACTGCGACAATTTGTAATGGGCCGGTCTGAAGTCAGGATCGCGTGCGATAGTCTTTTGGAATTGCGTCAGCGCCTCAGGATAACGGTGGGCTGCCATCAGAGTTGCGGCATAGTTCGTGTTCACGATCGGGGAAAGCGGGTCAAGCGACAACGCAATGCGGTACTCCTCCAGCGCTTGGTCAATGCGTTTTTCAGGGCAGAGAAAGCTGACAGCATAAAAATAGTGCGCGGCGGCGTTGTTGGGATTTAATTCGATCGCCCGCCGAAATTCCGTCTCAGCCTCGTTCCATTTCCACGACATCGCTAGCGCACCAGCTCTCGCGGTGTGGGCCTCAGGAAGAGAGTCGTCCAATTCGAGGGCCTTGCGCGTAGCCTCGTCAGCCAGGGGATGTGCTTGCCGCGACGTTATACCCGCCCCATAACTTGGAATTACGGTGTAAGTGTCTGCCAGTCCTGTATAAGCAAGAGCATAATTAGGATCAGCCGCAATCGCCTGCTGGAATAAATCAATGCTCTTCTTCAGCCCCTCCGGCGTGCGTCCATACCAGAGCTGGCGTCCTTCCAAATAGAGCCGGTAGGCCTCTGGATTGGAGGTCCCCGCACGTCCCACCTTTTGCTGTTCGCTTCCGCTGAGGCGGATTCGCAGGCTGCTGGAAATGTCGCGGGTAATGTCGCTCTGCACCTGCGTGATGTCGGCCAGTTTCCGATCATAATGCGACCCCCAAATCTCGGTGCCATCGGCCGCATTAACCAAATCGGCTTGCACGCCCACTTCGTTCCCATGTTGCGTCACACGTCCCATGAGAAGGGCGCCGACCTGGAGCGCCTGCCCAATTTGCTGCGGGTCTTCCTCTTTTCCTTTGAAGCGGAAAACGGTACTGCGCGCCATGACTTTAAGGTCGGGCAGTTGCGAGAGCGTGCTGATGAGGCTCTCAGTTAACCCATCGCTCAGGTATTCATTGTTCGGATCGGTAGTCGCATTAACAAACGGCAGCACTGCAATGGAGTTAATCTTTCGCGTCTCAGACTTTCCACGCAGAAAATACGTCGCAGTTGCGGCAACTGCCAATAGAACTAGTATGAGACCGCCGATGATGTATCGCCGGGAATGAGCTGGCGGTCGAGCCGCAGCTATCGAAGACGAACTTGCAGAAGCTGCGGGGGTGCTGTTCACCGCGGAAGTGCTCGACCACTTTCCGGAGTCGAGGTCGCGCTTCAGGCGAGCGAGATCAGTGCGCAGATCGGCTGCGCTCTGGTATCGCAGATTCCTGTCCTTCTCCAGAGCCTTGTGGATGATTCGTTCCAATTCAGCCGGCACATCGCGGTTCAGCCTTACCGCGGAAAGCGGCGCTTCATCCAGAATCGCCTTGAAGATCACCGCCGAGCTCTCGCCTCGGAACGGCAGCGCTGCTGTCGCCATCTCGTAAAGCACAACTCCGAAGGAGAACAAATCGCTGCGGGCATCCAGCTCTTTCGCTCGCGCCTGCTCCGGCGACATATAGGATATGGTGCCGACCGTCGATCCTGGACTGGTCAGGTGTTGCTCGTCCATCGTGCGCGTCAAGTGATCGGACTTGCTTGCCGTGGAGGCTTCGACCTTTGCCAGACCGAAGTCCAGAATCTTCGCGTGCTCACGGGTCGTGACGAAAATGTTGGCAGGCTTGATATCGCGATGAACAATGCCCTTAGAGTGCGCGGCATCGAGAGCATCGGCAATCTCAATCGCCAAACCAAGCAACGCGTCCATCTCAATCGGTTTTCCACCGATTCGATGCTTAAGCGTCACACCGTCCAGATACTCCATGGCGATGAATGCTTGTCCGTGCTGGTCATCAATTTCGTAAATCGTGCAGATGTTTGGATGGTTCAGGGCAGACGCCGCCTTCGCTTCTCTTTGAAAGCGTGTCAAGGCTTGCGGATCTTTCGCGACCGCATCAGGCAGAAATTTAAGCGCAACAAACCGGCCCAGCTTCACATCTTCGGCCTTGTAGACCACACCCATGCCGCCGCCACCGAGCTTCTCGACAATTCGGTAGTGCGAGATGGTTTCGCCGATCATTTAGGACATGTAGGAGATGCGCTGTTGAGGTCGATCCATCTTAAGGGTCGATCCATCTTAAGGATGGAGCATCGGCTCGTCAACGAGTTGGTTCGGGGACGAACATGCGGAGTCGCGTGGAAAGACCACTCTGAAGGATTGCCAGTATCAGGTTTAGATAGAGCGGACTAAAATAGTGATGTCTTCCCGCACATGACTCGTCAAAGAGTCAGCGCTGTTCAATACGCCTTCACGAAGAAGTAAATCGTCATCCCTGCCCCGACCAGGACAACAAATCGACGTATCCAGACTTGCGGCACACGTTGGGCGTAGTGCGCCCCCACGTAGCCTCCCACGATTCCGCCCACAATCATCGGGATCCCCTGCTTCCAGTAAACCGCTCGCGCTACAATAAAGGCGGCAACCGCTACGCCATTGATTACAAAACCCATTACGCTCTTTAGCGCGTTCATGGCATGGATGTCCGTCATCCCAAGCATTGCCAGCATGGCGAGCATTACAATCCCCATGCCTCCACCAAAGTAGCCGCCATACACCGCGACCGCGAACTGAAATAGCACCGCTCCCACGAGGGCAGCGTTTGAGCTTCCGTGTCCAAGACCAGAGCTGCGTCCGGGTATCAGCTTTCGGCCAAATGCAAAAAGCAAAGTCGCGCCAAGGGTCAACCACGGTAGAACTTCCAGAAAGGTATGAGCTGGAGTTTTTAGAAGCAGGTAGGCGCCGACTAGTCCACCGATAAAGCTCGTGACCAGCAGCGGAATAAATACACGGCGAGGCACATCAAGCCGCTTGCGATATGCACCCCCGCTTGCGGCTGCGGCTGTCCAAAGCGCGACTGTGTTGGTGGCGTTCGCTTGAATCGGCGGAACGCGCAGAAACAAGAGCGCTGGAAATGCGACAAAGCTACCACCACCCGCAACTGCGTTCAGAGCACCCCCAATAATTCCGGCACCGAACAGGAAGATGGCTTGAGGTAAGTTCAATAGTAAGGTTTACCATACCTGCAAAGTATGTTATGCGGTTTGGCAATATTGCCAACCTTTTGCTCGGTAGGCCGTCTCTCCTTATAAGGAGCACCTATGACCGCCTTCAAACTCCTAAACGCAAGTGGATTATTTCTATTGCTTTGCGTATTGTCCGCAGACGTTACAGCTCAAAACACGAACGTCGCTGCTCAAACCCCAGCCTTGTTCCAGCCTTGAGCAAAAAAAACAAATTCGATTTCTGGGTAGGATCTTGGGATCTAACCTGGCCAGGAACAAAGGCCGGAGAGTTCGCTCACGGAACAAACACCATTAAACGCATCATGGACGGATGCATCATCCAGGAGAACTTTTCCGGCGGCGCTAAGAGGAATGAGCGTTTCGACCTACTGCCGCAAGAGAAAAGATGGAAGCAGACGTCGGTGGATAATGAGGGCGGTTATCTGGATTCGTCCGCGGTTATGAAGGCGGCAGATGATTTTGTCTTGCGAGAACAAAAGCCTCACAGGTGGAGTCCACATGCGAATGGAGTTCAAAAACATTACACCAGCGAGTTCGACTGGAGCTGGGAAAAGTCCACAGACGAGGGAAAGTCCTGGCAAGTGGTGTGGCCGATTCACTACAAAAGAAAATCCTAATACTTACGACATGGGCGACAATTCAATCGTTTGCACGTGGATTGTATTGTTCTTCTTGTCCAGACTTCCGGTCACTTTAACATTCTTGCCCTCATACACTTTTGCGTGTTCCTGGTCGTCCAGTTTGAATTCCAGGTCGCCAGATCGTAGAACATAGCCGGTTTGACTATGCAACACAGTCCCCATAAAAGGTCGGGCTTTTGCTTCTTTTCCGGATGAAGAATCTGAGGTGGTCGGGGTCGAATCCGAAGGTCGAGTATCTGGAGCTCCGCCTTTTACCTCTGGTGCCGGAAACGTAGGTGGAGTGCTCGGGATAGGACCTGTCGGTGTTTGCGCCGTAGGATCGGTTGGCTGAGTTGGTTGAGTCGTTCCTTGGCCTAGCGCCGATATCGAAAGTGCGATCACTAAGATCGCGAGATAAAGATTAGACATTTTGCCCCTATCCTGGCCAGCACACTCGGCCGAGATATCTCGACCGAGGGAATGTAGCGAGTGGCGGGCGAAGCGACGGCCAGACGAATCAAGAGGTTAGGAGCCGTAAGTTCCTGTGGCCCGTTCTTGCGCCTCTTCAGAGAAGCTCCGAACTTTATCGGCAATATTGCTACGGATCTCTTCTCCACTTGCAGGAGCCAGCAGAATTCCGACTCCCACACCAATACCTACGCCAATCAGCACTGCCGCAGTCGTGCTCAGACCGGAATGATCCTCGCCGCGAAGTACATCGGCTGCCCGGCCGACTCGTTCCGAGGCGGTGTCATAGGTATCCCTGGCCCTGCCTCTAAACTCCTTAGCGGTGTCGCGTAAATCCCCGACGTTATCGGCCAACCGCTCACGCATTGAGTCGAGCAGATAGAGGCCGGTGCCCAGCAGCACGTTCAAAAGGACATTCTCTTTTTTCATTTTCATGTCTTGATCTCCAGACGAGTGGACTCGCCACTACAAAGATGCCAAAAGCAGCACAAGTGTTGGCGATGCCCCCATCTCCCATTTTCTGACATCTGGAAGCACCCGAAAATACCCTTGGTACAAACAAAGCTGTATGCGAGTTCAATCCGGGTCGGGGGAAAGAACGGGTCTTCGTCCTCTAATTTGTTAACGATGTACTTCTCGCCTATTCGCATTGCTTCTACAGTTGTAAGCATGAATTTTGACGAACAAGTCTCGCGCACTGATCTAATTACAAAGGAAAGCCTCAGCGGACAAAATGCTTCCCCAGCCATTGATCACGCCCAACTCGAAAAACTCCCAGAGCAAGAACTTGACCGTCTTCCCTTCGGCGCGATTCAGCTCGATGCTGAGGGAGAAATCCCCAAGTACAACGACTACGAATCCAAGCTTGCAGGAATAAGCAAGGGTCAAGCCATTGGAAAGCACTTTTTTACTGAAGGTGGCTTCTTGCACCAATGTGAAGGAATTTCACGGCCGCTTCCTAGCGGGGCCTGCCAAAAAAGAACTCGACGCAAAATTTCGCTGAAGAATCCTCGCGATGTAAGCGTCACCCTCTTTTACAGCGACCTCACAGACAACATTTGGGTATTTATCCGCCCTGTGTAGTTCTCTCAGATCTCAACAATTCGTCTCTAAAAGGCGAGAAGCAGGTGCCCGATTCCTATGAACCGAACCCCTGCTCGGAAGGGTGGGATATCTGAGGTATAAAAAATTCTGAAGTGAACATATCCCGCCCGGCGAATCTCAACAATGCCGCAAATACTGTAGGGGCGTGTACGACCATTCCGTAGAGAACATCAAAAAAAGTAAGTAGAAGATCGTGGGGCAGCGATTCGCTCAGAAAATTTACAGAGCTGAAACAAAGAGTGGGTCTTACTTCAATCCTTCAACAAGATAGAGGTCGGCCAGCATGCGGTGGTATCCGAAAACGTATGCCTTGGCATCGGGTGTCATGAGGATGGGACCGATGTTCTCCACGCCGGCAGGATCGGTGGGCATAAGTTCTTTCCACAGAATTCGTTTCCCCGTTTGAAGGTCCAGGTGGTAGACGCGCGCGGGTAGTTCGCCAGGTTGATAAATATAGAGAGATCGCCCGTCGGTACCCCAGGTGATTGGCTGCTTGCTCACCCGGGTTCAGACCTTTTATGAGTTGGGGTTCACCTCCCGCCACCGGATACAAATAGCCGTTCTTATCGGCACCAATGCCAGCCACTGATTGCGCGTCAGGAGAAATAGCAAAGGCAGTGCCGTTAACCCCTTCGGGCGAGATCGCTTCACATTTTCCCGAAGCCATGTCGTAGACGTAGAATCGCACGCCCTTGCCCGGCTCATCTCCGGAAAAAAGAATGCGCTTACCGTCAGGAAACCAATGCGCCCAACTGTGATTGATTTTGTTGTCCTTGGCTAAGTCCTTAGGTTCGCCCGCGCCTGTAGTCAGCATCTTGAGTTGGGAAGGCGAATCCTGCGTCTGCGTTATGGCCCATTTTCCGTCAGGCGACAAGGCGACCGCTCCACCTTCTCCCAGCAGTACCGCTGGCGAGCCGTCCGTTTTGCGAACGTAAACTGCGTAGGTCAGGCCGCTGGACTTCGAATAGTCCAACGCCCCGCCTCCGCCTTCTTCATCGAAGAGCAAAGTCTTGCCGTCGGCGGAGAGATCTGCGGGGTAGGTGTAGTCGAGCCACGAAAGTTCACGCTCTTTGGCCTCCCCTGCAGAGATTCCCATCAACTCTCGCCGCCACGTAGCCCGCACCAGAAGCACTCGCCCGTCCTTCGCTATGTCCAGAAGCATCAATGCTCCTGGTAGCCGCGCGACGATGCGCTGCTTCCCATCCAGTGAAACCGCATACAGGGTGCGGTCTGTACCCGATTTGCTTGCCGTAAACCAAACCTCTTTGCCATCGGGAGACCATGCCAGACCCTGAATGGTGAACCATTGGGCCGAGAGAAGCTTCTTGTTTCCCGCCATATCGACAATGGCGAGCGAACCACTATCGTCGCCTTGCTGCGGATGGTCCGCGAATGCGACCAAATCTCCTTTGGGAGAAACTCGCGGATGTCCTATCCATCCGCCCGTTTGATACAGCGGCTTTCCTATGGGATATTCAAGCCGGTTGCGTCCGCCAAAGTCTCGCACCACGCACAGAGTATTTCCATCGGGTGCCCAGTCGGCCCACTGTACCTGTTCCAGCACCTCGCGCGGTGCTCCTCCCGAAAGGGGCGCGCGCGACAGTGTGCCCATACTCACCCATGCGCCAATCGCTTTGCTGTCGAGCAATACAGCCATCTCGGCCGTGGAGGAGATAGACATCAGTTGCGTCCGGCTCAGACCCATCGAACGCGATTCCGGGGCTTCCGGGCGGGCGGTGAATACATCTACCGGATTACCCTGCCAAGCCGCGCTGTAAAGAATCGTCTGGCCATCAGGAGCAAAGCGGGCAGACCGAATACTTCCACGTCGAAAAGTTAGCTGCCGGTATAAGGGCGGCGGCAGTTGCGGATTGGTGAATAGCAGCTTGCCCACATAGAGCCCGGCAGCAAGAGCAATCACGGTGCACGCCGCAATCAGTAATGGCAAAGATGCTCGCTTACGGCCCGCCGAAGCCACCGAAGCAACTGGTATTTTGGAAACGTTAGAAGAAGACGATGACGTCGTTGGATCAACCGTGACCGAAGTTCTGGATGATTCGATGGACCGCTTCACACGCTTCAGATCGGCTCGCATCTCTGCCGCCGATTGAGAGCGCAGGTCGCGATCTTTTTCTAGCGCCTTACTGATTGTTTCTTCGAGATTGGGCGGAAGATCCGGATTCAGACGACCCGGAGGAGTGGGAGCGCGATTGAGAATCGCCTCCGTAATCACACCAGATGTTTCTCCTCGAAAAGGCATCAATCCTGTAGCCATCTCGTAAAGAACGACACCAAAGGAAAACAAATCCGTGCGACTGTCGAGTTCCTTCCCCCGAATCTGCTCCGGCGACATATAAGCCACAGTTCCAACTGCTGCGCCGGGACTCGTCAGGTCAATGCCCGCCACATCCACTCTAGTCTGGGACTCACCTGAGGGAGATTTGTGCGCTTGGGCGATTTTGGCAAGTCCGAAATCGAGGATCTTCGCATGACCGCGGTCAGTAACGAACACATTCGCGGGCTTGATATCGCGGTGAACAATTCCCTTGGCGTGAGCAGCCTCGAGAGCGTCGGCTACTTCAATGCCGATATTCAGAAGCTGCTCGAGCTCCATGGGACGTCCCTGAATCAAATGCTTCAGTGTCTGCCCGTTGAGGCACTCCATCACGATGAAAAGGTGTCCATCGTGCTCGCCGATTTCGTGAATCGTACAGATATTGGGATGATTCAGAGACGAAGCAGCGCGGGCTTCCCGGCGAAAACGTTCCAGGGCTTGCGGATCGTTCGCCGCTTCGTCCGGCAGGAACTTGAGCGCCACAAAGCGGCCGAGCGTAATGTCCTCGGCTTTGTAGACGACTCCCATGCCTCCGCCACCCAACATTTCTACAATGCGGTAATGGGAAATTGTTTGGCCGATCATTGAGTTCCAAGAACAGGCTCTGGGGGAAAGAGACCGCAATATTTGACTTGGTATGGACCGGACAATAGTAGGAGCATGACCCTATTTCGTCAAACTAGCCTAGGCAGACGCAACAACAGAACTGCTCAGTACAAACCTCGTCACTTTCTGCGCATCCACTGCTTAGCAAGTGACTAGACCGGAGGAGAGATGGCCAAGAATGGAAACAATGGCAAGGGCGTGCTCGCCAATCCTACACGGCTCGAGCCGATGGATACTGATGACAAACAAGTAATCCAGGTGATTATCGAGACCCCCAAAGGCAGCCGGAACAAATATGCCTTTGATCCTGAGCAGAAAATTTTTCAACTCAAGAAAGTTCTACCCGCAGGAATGGCGTTTCCTTATGATTTTGGGTTTGTTCCCTCCACGCTGGCGGACGACGGTGATCCGATCGACGTTCTGGTCCTGATGGATGAGCCGGCTTTTCCCGGATGTCTCCTAAAATGCCGCCTCATCGGAGTGATTGAAGGCGAGCAACGGGACAAGAAAAATAAAATCCGCAACGACCGCATCATTGCCATCGAGCAAGCCAACCATAGCTTCGCCGAAATTAAAGCATTGGACGATCTTGGAGAGCAGTTCTGCTGCGAACTGCAGGAATTCTTTGTGAACTACCACAGACTGGAAGGCAAGGAATATCGCGTCCTCGCCCGCAGAGGGCCGGGCGAAGCGCGCAAGCTAATCAAGGCAGCCATGAAATAACCGACGAAACGCCACGCTTCGCCTTGGCTAAATACGAGATGTGGAAAAATTGCAGCCATCCGTTGCACTTCTTCGTCGCGACTATAATCTTTCCCGATGGCCGTAACCAAAGACAAGGCTAAAGACATTACAGGCGATGTGGAATCGCTACGAGAGTCCATTCGGCATCACGAATATCTTTATTACGTGCTCGATGCGCCCGCGATTTCCGACGCCGAATTCGACCGGCTCATGAATGAACTGAAGGCGATCGAGGCTCATCATCCTGAGCTGATTTCTCGAGATTCTCCAACACAAAGGGTCGGCGGCAAGCCCAGCGAGAAATTTGTCAAGGCGCGCCATTCCTCGCCGATGCTTTCCCTCGATAACACCTATAACGTCGACGATCTAAACAATTGGGAGCGCCGGGTTCATGAACTGAGCGGCCGCAAAGACCTCGAATATGTCTGCGAGCTGAAACTCGATGGGATGTCTTTGGCCTTGCATTATGAAGATGGAAAGCTGGTGCGGGGCATCACGCGCGGCGATGGCACGACCGGCGAAGATGTCACGGCTAACGTGCGGACGGTGCGGTCGATTCCTTTGTCTATCTCAGAAGAAAAGTTGAGGAAGGCAGGACTTCCGGCAAATTTTGAAGTACGCGGTGAGATGTTAATGCCAATCGCCTCCTTCAAAAAGATGAACGAAGAACGCGAGCAGAAAGGATTGTCGCTGTTTGCAAATCCGCGCAATGCTACGGCTGGTACTGTTCGCAACCTCGAGCCGAGCATAACGGCACAGCGAAGGCTCGACTATTTCGGCTATGCACTTCTCGTCAACGGTGCCACCTATTTCGACCGCCATTGGGAGACGCTAGATGCGCTTAGTGCCACCGGATTCAAGGTGAATCCAGCTCGCACATTGGCAAAGAGCTTCGAAGATATTTGGAGCTTCATTGAGCAGGAAGAAACTAAACGCGAAGAACTTCCATATGAGATCGACGGGATTGTAATAAAGGTCGATCGCACTGCCCTGCAGCGGGAACTCGGCTATACCGGCAAGGCTCCGAGATGGGCCATTGCATATAAATACGCCGCTCGATCTGGCATAACGCAGGTCGAAGACATTCTGGTACAAGTGGGACGCACCGGCAAACTCACGCCCGTAGCAGCGTTAAAGCCAGTTTTCATCGGCGGAACCACTGTCAGCCGGGCCACGCTGCACAACAT
>JAOAPG010000368.1 GCA_025462785.1 Acidobacteriaceae bacterium | reverse complement strand
CATCTCGTCCGCCATGCCTGAATGCATACGATGTGTGCGAGTAACTGTCTGCACGCCAATCAAGGCAGCCGAGATGGCACCCGCGGAGATCCAGATGCCTATGTAGGTGAGAATATGGTTCTCCGGGTCAGGCAGCCAATGCGTCTGCGCCCCGGCGGCTAGAATTGCGACAACACCTGTCACGGCGAGAGTTACCGGGCCGTAGCCGCGGAATTGCGTACTCTGCGCCATCTGGCGGCGTATGCTGCGGATGTCTCCAAGCGCCCGGTTCAGGTCATTCATGCGCGACTCGCTTTACAGTGCAAAGTAACCTAGCGGATAGCGATTGTCAAGAGTGGTTAGGGACAAAATGGGTCAACTGCGCCTGATCGGTACGATTCGCGTAACACGGCCGCATACGTGGTGCTGGGCTGGGATTTGCGACGTTGCGTCCAGTGAAGGGCACGGAGGCTATGACGACAGCCTATGCTACGCGGGGATGTAAAACTCAATTACCTGTGCCATAACATTCTCCGATCATCTGAACTATCTTTTGGTCCTTTCGTTCCACGCACGCTGAGAGATGTAGCAAGCAGAGTTCCAGATTGGACAACTGGAGTTGCGGCAAAGGTCGAAGGTTCAAATCCTTCCCCCGCAACCAAATAACTGGGGTCCAACTTGGAGACATAGGTTACAGAATGTACCGGCTACATAGGTAACCACCTCGGGCCGAACGGGTTGTCAAGCGGTTCCAGCATACGAGTATCGAGATCGAAGTAGCCCAAATCATAATCCATAAAGCTGACCAGCCAGATATCGTCGTGAACTTCTTTGATCCCGACCGCCTGGCCGGCAAAGACCGTGCTGAAGTTAATCTTTTTGTGCCCCAGACAGCCGATGCCTGCGTGGACATCTTCCTTCTCGCCGACTTAAACGCCATCCTCGGGCGATACGGAAATCGCGGCTACCGCGCTCTCCAGCTAGAGGCGGGCGCTATCGGCGGCAGGATGTACCTGGCTTCGTATGCGCAGCACTTGGGCGCCACTGGACTGACCTTCTTCGATGATGACGTGACCAACTCTTTTTCGCCGCACGCGAAAGACAAGAGTGTCATCTTCCTGCTGGCAATTGGCAAGCCGCTGAAACGCAAACCACAATAGAACTCTAGAGAAATCCGAAATGAGAGAGGGGAAGTCGTTGGATGTGTGCAGTACTCTCATCCTACGGTAATTGATGCATCAGCGACCGACCAGCGAATGGGCGCTCACTCTGGTTCCTGGATCGCCGTTTCCAATTTTTTGCGCCTGCATCGTGTCGGTATCAATGCCGGGGCGAAGTGTCGGTCCTATGACAGCGCGCTCGACATTACCGGGAATTATCTTTGATCTAGCAGAGATAATTGTCTATTAGGGGTGTCCTGCGGCAACCGCCCTCGGGCCTCGCTACGTTAGCACAACGATCTTTCCGCCCGCTTTGTTTTCCTCCATGCAACGATGCGCCTCGACGATTTCGTCGAAGTGGAAAGTTTTCCCGACCTGGGTGTGCAATGGGCTCGCTGCGATTTGATCGACCACTTCCTGAAGGGGAGTTTGCATGAAGTCTTCCGATTCTCCGGCATAGGTGGTCAGCTGACCGCAGGTTCCGGGGGGAATTGATCCCGACCTAGGACGCTGTTCTATTTGCAACGTGGTCCGTTTGCGTACGCGTGGTCGCCGGACTTCTCCACCTTGTGGGCTCAGGAGATGAGAGAAGCGGCGAACTCATAAATCTATCCACTCCGAACTGATTATGACTAATTGTGTTCTGCTCTACAATAAATTTTGAAGTGGGATTATCAGGGGTTGTCTGTACTGGGTCCCGCGTGAGCATTCCTAAGGATTTTCGCAACTGTTTTGGACTTGATGCGAGGTCGAGGGATGTACTTTAGAGCAGGGATACCGGGAAAATATTGCTCGCCTCTAACTAGTGTGGTGCAAGTTTGAAAATAGCCTTCCTACGGAGTTCTCTGTATTTTTCCGGAAAACTCCGGATGCGTGAACTCAGGGTGGATTGTGGGGATAACCCGGGCTCGGTTAAAACACACAAATGAAACGCCGATGTTCCTCACTTGAGAAATCGGCATAGGATTAGAGTTTTGGCAGGAAGCTTGCTCAAAACGTTGGGAGCACAATATCTCTTGGAGGATTTTCATGGGCAAACGGACACGCTCTTTGTGGTTGCTGGTTTCGCTGGCTATCCTGCTAGGCCTAGTCTTTTCAGGTATTCAGCTCAACGCGCAGCAATCGGGCCAGTATCCCAGCCAGCCGACGGCGCCACAAGCACAACAGCCGGGGCAGATGCCGAGCCAACCGGGACAGATGCCGAGCCAACCGGGACAGGCTGAACCCGATTCTCAGACCCAGTCATCTCAGACGGGAAGCCAGGTTTTTACGGGTACCATCGCCAAGGCGGGCAACCTATACGTATTACAAGACGCCACCGGCATCTCGTACAATATCGATCATCAGGAACTCGCACAGAAATATGAAGGCAAACAGGTCCGCATCAAAGGTACCCTCGACGCTGACGGCAAGACGATCCATGTGCAATAAGCCGTCCCGAAGTTAATTTTGATGGATGGAGGTCGCTTGGCGACTTGGCAAGCATACAAGACGTAACAAGAGTGAACTGAGCAGGCCTCGAAAAGGGCAACGCAGGAGCCGACCCGCCTGAGATTCGGGGAAGGCCGATGACGAGGGAACTGATACGAGCGGACAGTCGCCGGCGCGGGGGAGGGAATACCAAATTGCCGGGCGGGTTGTTGGCGCGGAATAGTTCTGTCTCGGTCGGTCCTGGCGCAATGGCATTTGCCGTAATGCTGTCGGCTGCGAGTTCAACCGCCATGGTGCGCGTCAAACTTTCTAGCGCTGCCTTTGCTGCTACGTAACTTGAACGAAACGCGAACCCGCGAGTCACAAGGCTTGTCACATTGATAATGCGGCCGAATCGCGCGGCGCGCATGCCTGGCAATAGAGCCTGAGTCAGTTGTAGTGCCGGGCGGACATTCAAGTCCATGATTGCGGTGAACACGTTGGGTTGGACGTCGTCAAAGGTCTCTTGTTTGGCAAGTCCGACGTTGTTGACAATTCCAAGCACATTTCCGCGAGCACCCAAGTCCTTGGCCAGAGTCTGGGTCTGATTCTGGTCTTCCAGATCTGCCTCGATGAAGACGCCTGGGAAGCATCGCGGGGGAACGGCGAGCAACGCCTATAACCGACGAACCCTGTTCGAATAAAGCGTCGGCCGAGGCGCGGCCGATCCCCTTCGATGCTCCAGTAATCAAGATGGACTTGCTCATCGCGAGCACCGTAAACGCTTCTGGAGTGGACCCGAGGGACACAACTGGCCACCTCTAATCAACGCATCAAATTGTTTCGGCTGCATCTTCTTATTACTGCCTGCGCCGATGAGTTGTCGTTCGTTCATGCGACTTGTTCTTTGGAGGGTGCACGCTCTGTGTTGGCTTGCATTGCCTTCACAAGGTCGGCGGCGGATGCCCCTTCGAGCGACAGTCCGTAGCCGACTTCTCGACGGAGAATATGAAGGAAGGCTACCGCTGAGATTCAAGGGCAACGACCGGGCTGGTCCTTATGGAGCGACGGAGTGCCGAGCGGAGAGAGCATTCAGCAGGTTGCCACCAGGGGCCAAGCGGTAATTGATCGCGTACTCGCCGGTTCTGGTGATGCGCTTCTGTTTGCGCACGGACACATTCTACGAATTCTGGCATGTCGTTGGCTCGGGTTGCCCCCGCAAGACGGCCGTTTGTTCGCGCTCGCTACGGCTGTGCCGACCGCTCTGGGCTATGAGCATGAAACACGAGTGATCACCCGCTTGAACGGCGGATTGCTCCGATAAATGCGATGCAAGCCAAAGCAGCTGTGCCGTAGTAGTGTTCGATGAAGATCCACCTGGTGAAGCCCTGAGGTATATCCTGGCGTATTGACCCTACCACGAGAGAAAACTGGAGTTGAAGGAACTCTGCAACACGAGTCCTCGACGGCTGCGGGCCACAATCAGCTCACAATCGATGAATATCTGCGCAAACGGCTAATGCCCGTTGAAGGGACTATTCCGCATCTGCCTGGCATCGAGATGTACGGGAATTCCATTCCTGCGGGAACCGTCGGCGGAGACCTTTTCGAGTACATAAATTTTCAGCAGCGCTATGACATCGATGCTCGCATCCAGCGGGCCCTAAAACTGTCGAAGGAGTTTCTTGAACCGTTACGAGCAGATGAGCCTCCACGTAATTCGGTTGACGATCATGTCGAATGGTTAAGGTCCAGACCGGGATTCAGATCCGAAGTGGAAACCGAATACAGGACGGCGCGGAGTTCGGAACAGGTGCGGGTGGCAGAGGACTTGGAAGAGCTTTACACGACCGCGGGTGTGCTAGTCGTGGATGCCCAGGGGCACGGCATCATCTCAGCCAAGATTGCGTCAACGGTTCACGACACATTTCATGCATTGATGCTCGCCGAACTTGACCGGCGCGGAAAAACCACACCCGAGCTATTCGAGAAGCTGAATCTGCGATTGGCGCAATCGGTGACCGCACGCAATGCGCTTGGCAGAAGTGATGACGAAAGCGGTCGTGAGATCGCGACGATGCTCTATGGCGAAGTGCGCCCTAAGGGTCATTTTCGTTTTGTGAATTTCGGGCATCCGCCGCCTCTGGTGTTTTCGGCTGAGTACCGCAAGTTCATGGATGTCGACAAGAGCCGGATGGCGCAATTCCTGGCGTTAGGGCTGCAGATTCCTGAAGATCATCCAGACCGCACTCGGTACTTTTCGTTGCAATTCCGACAGCGGGCAAGCACCTCTGATGTCGCCGAGATTACACTGATGAGTCCCGGAGACATTCTTTTCCTTTACACCGATGGGATATACGATGGCAGCGATGCCCAAGACCGCGGCAAACTTGAAGCAGTAATGCGCGAACACTGCATGTTGTCAGCGAAAGACATCTGCAATGCTTTGCTTGAATTCGCCGTGAGTAAAGACGACTATCTGCTCAAAACTGGAGAAGAAGACCAGATTGATGACAAGACAGTATTTATCATCAAGAAAGACTGAAGCTCTCCAACCCCTTTATCCAGTCGCAATTGGTCCCGGCTAATCTCGGCGCCATCCCTCGTGAATCTCATCACGGTTGTCCTACTCGAAACCAAAGTAAAACCCAAACACGCCAACGATAACCAATATTGCGATTATGGTGGCTGTATTGGCTTCGTTGTCCTTCTCCCTTTCGTCAGGGTCCAGGTAGCGAATAGCCGACCAGACTTCTTCTTTATCAATCTTTTCATGTTCCACTTCCGACTTCAGCATGTTGGGGGTTGTACGGCGGCGGGTGTCGTTCGGAATACAAACCCAACATAAAACACTTCACTTGATTCCGCTCCTCCGGTGTGAGGAGTTGGTAGTCTTTCCGAAGGCCTTGCAGCAAATGGCTCGCTTGCTTCCATATGCAGACCATATCAGGAAGCTACCTGCGATAGTGATTCGTGGTTTCTTGTTCCGGTTTGTCATTCAAGTTTCTTGAAAGCGCTCTGACCTCACGCTCGCCACTAATCTTCCTGATGTGAACCAAGCATCGGTCATCAACACAACTAAAAAGCAGCTCCTAGCGCCATGCGGATCACGGAACGGTAGTTCATCGAATGATCGAAGGCGGACCGCGATAAGACCAATCCGTCCACGAGGGTCACCGTCACGCAGGTCGGGACGCCAGTTTCAAGCTCCCGTAGTATGCGACTGCAGGCTGAACCGTGCAAATAGAGTCTTTGTCCATCGCGGCCATACAACCTCGGAATGACAAAGGGCTGGCCGTCTACTTTAAATCCGACGTGAGCGAGAAAGCCGGCGTCCAGAATTTGGTAAATCGTGCCCCAGTCGCACGATCCCCTCTCGGCGATGCGACGGAGTTCCAGTGCGCTTGGTCAGACTCATCTTTCACCCGTGTGTCTGTCGCGATCCAGTTCACTTCCCAAGTCTTGCCTCCATCGTCGGAGAAGGCCTGTTCGAAACGGCACGAATCCGGAGTGATGCGCGAGATAACAAACCGAACATAAATGGCTCGGCCATTGAGTGTTTCCTGGTCGAAAAACTCGCCGCGGCCATCCTTGAATTCGCCAATCGTGGGCTGGCTCAGGGTACCGCCGTTGCTGTTGGAAAAATTGAGACTCCACTGATGGGATTGAGGATTGTATAAGCGCAGGTTCAGACCTTCGAAGTGACCTCCTGGGCCATCCGCCTGGAGCTCCAACAAATTGGCGCGGCCATTCCAAACTTTGTGGACGACGGTAGTGCCGTCATATTCGACCCAGGTCGCTGAGCCCGTTAAGGGATGCAGGAGGCGCTTTAAGTGAGTTTTCCAAGTCCCAATCTCGAAGTCAAAATCGTGTTGTCCGTCGCGTTCCGCGGGGGTGTGCTGAAGGCTTTTACTTGATTCGTGCGAATTCTGCCGTGCGAACCCCTGCACAGAATGCAAGATCACAACCAAGCTGCACATCACTAGG
Source organism: Acidobacteriaceae bacterium (assembly GCA_025462785.1). GTDB lineage: Bacteria > Acidobacteriota > Terriglobia > Terriglobales > Acidobacteriaceae > JAOAPG01. The sequence goes on along the minus strand of JAOAPG010000368.1, from coordinate 2,116 downwards.
AAGGTTCGAATGTATTTAATCGCGCTCATCATTGTCTCCATTAACCACTTTTCCGTTTTCGTCATTCGCTTCGTAATGGCAGCCAACGTAAGCGTGAGCGGTGAGTAGGATCGAGAATAATTACCTCTGGCGCGGTTCTGAGCAAGCCGGTCCCAGAAAGGGAGCGAAGGGAACGTTCGGCTAACGGAGTGAATTCATTTTCTAGCACCTGGTTGTCCCTGAAGATTCCGAGCCATATGAGGTAAGGGCCGTCGGTTCGGATTGGAAGCTGCGGAAAGTTATTGGTCACATCCAGCGTAACCAGGACACCAGCTTCGCGCGCGCCTGCCGCTCGATAGCCGGCAAACGTCGTCTCCGCTTCCTTGGCGAAGGCTTCGACGCTGTTCGCTTTTACTGCGAATATTTGAGCTACCACAATGCCCTGAGCCCCATTCGCTTCGGTGACGGGATCAACAGCAGGCAGAATAGGGATGCCTCGTTCAGGGCTCAGCGGACGAAGCAACATCACATTGTCGGAGTCGGTCATGAGATCGTTCAGCGTTTTCTTATGCTCTTTCCAAACGGGCCCGTAATAGAACGCTGCGTTCGCGATGGCACGATCTTCAATCGTGTGGAAACCTCTAATCCACGTGAATCCGGATTGATTCCTTCGCTCGAAGAAGGAACCGGCTGCCATTGCCCCGAGCTGTTGAAAAGCCTCGGGAAAGTAGCTTTCAAAGTATTGAGCGAAATGTTCGCGCTCGCCCTCCTTTATGGTGTATCGCCGGAATTCAAAAGCCTGAAAGTCGCTCAGATGCTGGTTGTGTTCGACGGGGACTTTCCCAGTTGTGCGATTGGTCTGAGCCGATATGAGATTGCAAACTGCAACGATCGTTAGAAGTTCGGTTAAGAATCGCATTACTGACCCTCTGTCCTGTTTTTTCACAGCTCTAGCCATTGGACGAAAGCCGACTCCGCCGTTGAGCCGCCCGTCCTAGTGCTGTGCACAGTCGGGACGACCAACGTCGAGCCCGCTGGGTCGGAATCACCGCTTTATTTCGTGGTCTTCCGCGTGAAATCAATCTCCCAGTGTTTGCTCCACGTTTTGCCGCCGTCCATCGAGCGGTGACTCTCCCAGTGTGCAGATCGCTCGGTGATCCGAGACCAGTTGAGCCGCGAGAGAACACGATGCCCAGTCTCACCCTCCCACTGGCCGTGAAGATCGATGGCGTTGCCTTCAAATCGTCCCCGCCAAACATAGAAGCCACCCGGCGCAAAAGTGTCCGTCCATGTATGTTCCCACTGGGAGGTTTGCGGATTAAAGGCGCGGAGACCGAGGCCCTTGATGATCGTTCCTTGATAGGGTCCCTCGAAGAATTCCAGGGAAACGCAGCCATCCAAGACCTTGCTTGCCTTCAGCGAGCCGAGCCCCTCGCCCCAGGATCCATCGGGCAGAGGAAAGCGGCAGATGGCGTCCCACTCGCCTTCGAGAAAATCAAACTGCCTTGCTTCCGCATTCGTTGTTGCGTAAACCACGTCGCGTTCAGTGCACTGTGACAGCTTCATCTTTCACCCGCGTCTGGTCCGTAATCCAATTCACTTCCCAAGTCTTGCCGCCATCATCCGAGAATGACTGCTCAAAGTGGGCCGAATTCGGGGTGATGTTCGACCAAACGAATCGAACCAGAATGGCTCTGCCATTAGGACCAGATGGTTCCGTGTCAAAAAACTCGCCGCGTCCGTTCTTGAATTCGCCGATCGTGGGCGGACCCATGGTGCCGCTCTTGCTGGTGGCCCAATAGAGGCTCCACTGATGGGTTTGCGGATCGTATAGACGGAGTGTCAGACCTTCGATGTGGCCGCCAGCAGGGCCGTCGGTTTCAAACTCCTCCAGGTCAGCGCGGCCATCCCAAACCTTTCGAGTAACGGAAGTACCGTCAAATTCGACCCAGGTCTTGGACCCAGTTAGAGGATGCACCAGGCGCGATCCGTGAGATTTCCATGTGCCAATCTCGAAGTCAAAATCATGCTGGCCGTCTCGTTCCGGAGGTTGGCTCGCTTCTGATGCGTTTGAGTTCATCTGTGCGAACCCCCGCACGGGTTGCAAGATGACAACCAAGCTGCACACCAGGAAATA
>JAOAPG010000324.1 GCA_025462785.1 Acidobacteriaceae bacterium | reverse complement strand
AGGCAACCCGGTACAGCAACAAATTGTTAGGCCTACAGGCTGGACGGGATAGCCAATTTGAAGCTACCACTCTACTCTCCTGATTGTGACGGCGATCTCATCCGTTGAACGACTGATCGAAAAGGAGATGCAAGTGAGCTGCGACCTAAACACCGCCCGTTCGGAGTCAGACCTGGAACTGATAAAACGCGCCCAAAAGGGTGATTGCGATGCGTTTGCCTCCTTATTTCACTCCCACAAAGCCCGGATATACTCCGTGTGCTTGCGCATGACCAACAACACCGCAGAGGCAGAAGACCTCACGCAAGATGCGTTCCTTCAGGTGTTTCGTAAGCTGGCCACGTTCCGTGGTGACTCTGCGCTATCCACATGGCTATATCGAATCGCTGTCAACACAGTTTTAATGCACTTCCGTAAAAAGGCATTGAAGCAAGTTTCCCTGGACGAACCATTCAATCAGGACGCGAAACTTGTCCGCCGTGAATATGGAAGCAAGGACGGTCGTCTCGTTGGTTCCGTAGATCGGATAGCGCTGAGCCGCGCCATCAAGGAATTGCCCGACGGGTACAGAACCATTTTCCTGTTGCACGAAGTGGAAGGGTACGAACATCAAGAAATCGCCGAGCTGCTTGATTGTTCGGTCGGAAATTCCAAATCGCAATTGCATAAGGCGAAGTTGCGTATCCGGGAGTTACTTGGACATCCCAAGGTGGAGACCAGAGCGGACAACTTGGAATTTAGAAGTTCGTCCCGACCGCGCGCTGCTTCTAAATCCGACTCCCCCTCCGAGGCGTGGACTACAAGTTTGATGGAAGAGATGGCGGGAAGCCCCGCTATGGTGCCCTCGGCGCCTTCGCAATTTGTCGCGACAAATGCCTGAGACCCGGGTTGGAACCCTGATGTGGGAATTCAGGATGTTGTAAGCGATGCGGTCTCTGTTAGCCGAGGAACTGTTTGAGGGATACAAAGTGAAAATTGGGGCGATTTTAACGATATCCGGAGTAGATGAATCCGGCGACGGATACGTTCCGGAATCTGTCATTGGAGAGAATGCGGCCGCAGGCCCGGCCCCGTATGGATTGTGGGAACTACTCGGAAAAAGTCTGGCGGAACGTACGCTGGAGCGGCTCAAAAGAGATGGGGTATTAAGTTGCTCTACAATTGCAGAAGATCTTTCGCCTTCACACCTCTACCCTTCGCGCGCAGCTTCAGTCAGCAGTTTTATTGCGGCATGGGAGCAAGCGATCTCAACACATTTGACCGACGGAGCGGATGTTCTTCTTCTCGTCCGTGTTGGGCCGTATGTTGAATTCGACTTACGAGACCTTTTGACTTTTCATACAGAGACGGAGAGCAATCTTACTCAGGTTTATGATCAAACAGGTGCTTTAGATGTCGCTGTCATCAGTGCAGCGAGTCTGCGAACCGGGACTGGATCTTTCCGTTCGAGACTTAGCGCGGCGGTTCCCAAACATCGGCGCTACATATTTGGCGGGTACGCCAACCGTTTGAAACATCCGCGCGACTTTCGTCGTTTGACGCAAGACGCTCTCTTGGGCCGGAATGGAATCATTCCAGTAGGGCATCAAGTAACGCCCGGAATGTGGATGGCTCCAGACAGTCACCTGGATCCATCGGCGCAGATCACAGGCCCTGTCTACATAGGCGCCCAAAGCCGAGTCCGAGCTTACTGCAGAATCGCGGGCGCAACATCGATTGAACGAAACTGCGATGTGGACTCCGGTACCCACATCGAGGATTCGTCAATTCTCCCGGGAACATTCTTGGGAGTTGGACTTCGAGTAAATAACTCGATCGTCTCGCCTGGCAAGCTTTTTCATATTGGGCGAAATGTCGAGTTAACGATCCCTGATCGCAGGATTGTTGGGAAAACTTTTCGGCTAAAATCTTTCACCGACAAAACCAAATCGATTTTCTTAGCAACTAGTGACGCAGAAAAAAAAATTAATCAACCAACCTCTCATTTTTCAGCATCCATAGATTGTTAAGGGCGTACTACTGGGTTATTACAGTCTGTAGAAGATGAGTTAAGTTAGGTTGTAGGGTCGTCCATTTTGTGAATGCTTGAGAAAGGTGACATGCAAAGCTCGTCGACACTCGTGATCAAATTGCCTCGCCGCTTTGGCGCTAAGGAGGCTCGGTCTCTTCAGCACGAACTGAAGCATCAGCTCTCTGATGAGACATCCGTGGTTTTCGATTTGTCGCAAGTTCGACAGATGGATATTGCCGGAATCGAGGCAATGCGCAAGTGTATGGCACAGATAGCTCGACGAGATGGATCGATCCAACTGGGAGAGATTTCGCCAGAAGCTCAAATCATGTTGGAGCTCACGCGCATGAACCATGTCTTTGCTATGTTCCCGCGTTTCTCTGTGGACTCGGAATCTTTTGCTGTAAGTAGGATTCACGAATCTGAAGAAGACGAAAGTGGCGCTATCTTGCGGAACGCCGCCGATCCGCAAGCGCTCGTGGCATAGCTTTTTCGAATCTGCGTGGCAATAACTCGAGGTGAAGTAATGAATCGAATGACAGCACGGGTGGTGAGTGCTGGCTTGGCTGTTTTGACGTTATTCATTGATCCTGCGCTGATGCTGGCGCAACAGCCCGCACCTACTGGACAAGTAATTAATACAACAGCCTACGAGGTATCTCCGCAGCTGATCGCGGAGTTGCCGGATAGTCCGAGCACGAGCCAAGCCCAGAATGGCTCTGCACAGACGCAGTCTTCCAGCCCGGCCTCGTCTCCGGCTCCAGCCCAGAGCGGTTCGTCACAAAGCGGTTCATCCCAAGGCGGAGTACCGTCCCAGCCTACGGGGACAGCGGCTGCTCCCGCAGTAACTACAACTGGCAACGCGGCGTCTCGTCCGGCAGGTGCGGCCATTGCGCCGCCGAAACAGCGGCAGGTCCGATCTTTTCTCATCAAATTAGGATTCATAGCTGGAGCTGGTGCAGCTCTCGGCACAGTGGCTGCACTGTCATTGGGCAGCCCTTCACGGGTTCCCGGTAGTCATTAACTAATGAACACGACTACAGACCAAGTTTCGCCGCGCGAATGTTTACTGGTTAGCTTTTCCGGAATAGACGGCGCTGGCAAGAGCACTCAGATAACAAAGCTTTTGACATTTCTAGGGGAAGCGCGTCTTACTGTCATACAGCTCGCCTTCTGGGACAATGTCGTCGCCTTCCCCTCTTTGCGGGCGGGATTCAGTCGTAAGTTTTTGCACAGCGACGGAGCTGTCGGCTCACCGGAAAAGCCGGCTCACCGCAACGACAAGAACACGCAGAAATGGTATCTGACCGCGGCCCGCTCAGCGCTTTTCTTGACTGATGCTATTAATCTGCGGCGGGTATTCTATCAGGCTCGGAAACAAAACGCGGATGTTATCGTGTTTGACCGATTCATTTACGATCAGATAGCGACGTTGCCGTTGCATCAATCATGGGCGCGGGCTTACGCAAATCTTCTTTTAAAAATTGCTCCTAAACCTGATGTGGCTTATCTGCTGGACGCGATACCGGAAGCTGCATTGGCGCGAAAACCCGAATATCCTTTGGACTTCCTGCACAAATACCGGAACACGTATCTTCGCTTGGTAAAAATAGCCGGGCTTACGTTGATCGATCCCGTGTCTCCAGAAGAAGTCCACGCATCTATTGTTAGGAAGCTCCAGCTTAAGTCGAAGCGCGCGACGGTTTTGCGTTCGAGCTGTGACGGTATGAGTTCAGCTTAGGTTTTACCTAAGGCTTTATACGTAGACAGATACAGACTCTCAGCATCTCTCATGCATATTGATCCTCTGCAATCTACTCTGGTTTTACGATTTCTAATTCAATCCAACGCCTTTAGCTTGTTATACATCCAAGTACCTGAAACAGCGTATTTGGGCTCAACGGGGAGACACTTGTGACACGCGAAAAGCTAGGTCTTGTAATACCTACTCTGAATGAAGCCGGCAACATGCAAACTCTGCTGAACCGTTTGCAGGTAGCGCTTGGGACGGTAGATGTCGACTACGAACTAATTGTGGTGGACGACAACAGTAGCGACGGCACGGCAGAAATTGTACAAACCTACGCAGAGCGGGATCCGCGCGTTCGCCTTTTTGTGCGTAAGGGGCAACGCGGTCTTGCGGGCGCCGTCATTCACGGTTGGGCTCATACGGACGCTACATTGTTTGGCGTGATTGATGCCGACCTGCAGCATCCACCTGAGGTTTTACCGAAGCTGTTGTCGGTGGTTCTGGAAGGCAAAGACATTGCTATTGCCAGTCGATATGCCACTAACAGCCACGAGAGCGTAAGGCAGTGGAGTAAGGCGAGATTATTCATTTCTCGCGCAAGCACTTGGGCAACGACACCCTTACAGAGAAAAGACGTTCGGATCAAAGATCCGATGTCCGGATTCTTCGTAGTACGACGTGAGTGCATCGAGAGCATTGAACTCCACCCTCAGGGATTCAAGATCCTGCTGGAGATATTGGTGAAGGGTCGCATCAAGAGTGCCGTAGAAGTGCCGTTTCTTTTTGCGACGCGCCACTCCGGAAAGAGCAAAGCCGACGTCAAAGTCGCGCTCCATTATTTTTCACTATTGGGAAAGTTGTCCCGCTATGCGCTTTTCGGTTCTGGTCAGCAATGAAAATCTGTCTAGTCACGGCGTTTCCCCCTAGCCGTGAAGCTCTCAATGAATACGGGTTTCACGTCGCGAGCGAACTCCGGCATATGCCCGGGGTTTCGCTCACGATACTCGGAGACGATGATTTTCCCGTAGGAGAAGCTGAGCTCGAAGGGTTTAACGTCGAGCGCTGCTGGGCTTTTAACAAGCTGGACAACGCTTCACGCTTGTTGCGCACAATTCGCCGAATAAAACCGGACATGGTTTGGTTCAATTTGGGATTCGCCAGCTTTGGTGGTAAGCCGCTGCCTGCCTTCGCGGGTATCGCAATTCCAGCAATGACACGTCTTGCTGGATTTTATACTCACGTCACGCTTCATCAATTGATGGAAACTGTGGACTTAAAGGACGCAGGTGTCCGCTTTCCATGGATGTATCGAGCCGGCGGTTTCGTTGCGACACAGATCCTTCTTCTCGCGAATTCTGTTTCAGTTATGCTCCCCGCTTATCGCGAGATTCTCCGGCGCAGGTATCGCAGGGGTGCGGTTTATGTCCGAAGGCATGGCATCTTTGGAGCACGTCCCGAATATCCAGATTTTTCGCGGCGCGGCAATCCGCAGCACCGCATCCTCGCATTCGGGAAATGGGGCACTTACAAAAGGCTCGAGCCGATCATTGAAGCTTTTCACATAGTCGAGCGTCAATTTCCAAACGCCGAATTGGTGATTGCTGGAACGGATCATCCTAAGACGCCTGGTTACTTGAAATCCGTAGCGCAGCAGTGCGCGCATCAGCCGAAAATAAAGTTCTTGGGATATGTTGCCGAAGAGGATGTTCCAGCGCTCTTTCAAAGCGCTACAGTCACGGCGATGCCGTATTCCTCATCTGGAGGATCAAGCGGCATTGCGCATCTGGCTTGCGCATACGGTGTTCCTATTATCGCTAGCGATATCCCAGATTTTCACCAGCTTGCTGATGAAGAGGGCTTGGCAATCGAGTACTTCACGCCCGGAGATATTCCCGCGCTGGCTAATCGACTGCTGGCCCTATTCAAGAACCCTGAACGACAAATGGAGATGGCATTACAAAACGTGTCAGCCGCGCTGCGCATGAGCATGCCAGAAATCATGCGCCAATATCTCCGTACCTTTACCTTACGCCGGCATATCGATTACCTGGGTTCTGTTTCGCGTTTGCGCAGAATACCTCGATGGCTTCCCATGCGGCACGCACTTGTCCGAATGATCGGTAAAAAGTCTTTCTATCAAGAACAGCAGTTTCCGGTATCCGAACCAGCTTTTGAAGATGCTATTCCCTCACTTAACGGTGATGGTCAACTGAGTGGAGGTGTGCTGACCACTCGCGTCTCCGTTGACGGTGATGGTGTAGGTTTTGACAGCGGGAGTAGCCGTGGAATTCTGGATGCTGCTATTCCCGATGCTGCAACCGGCCAGCATTCCAAGGGCAATGCTGAGCCCAGCGATGAGCACGAGCTGACGGATTCTCTTCCTCGAACCCACTCCTCCGGCCATAACTAATCCTGCCACCCCCAAGTTTGTCAGCAACAATCCTGTCAGACGTGGTTTCCGTTGAACCGGAATAGTGGGAGCTCGTAATCGCGCTACTGCATTATGAGAGATCGATAGCGTGGAGGTCACGGTCTGGGCCCCTGGCGTGACTGAACCCGGCGCAAATGCACACTGTAGCTCTGCCGGCAGATTCGAGCATGACAGAGCAACTGCCGAATCGATCGCTCCCCCAACCGGCGTAACGGAAACGTTTGCATTGCCAGCTTGACCCAATGGTATTTCGATTGCCGTGGGCGCAGCCCCAAGGCTCAGAGACGCTGGGGGAGGTGGTGGAGATAATACACAGGTTGTTGAGAAATTCACCGCGTTTGACATCTGGTTCTTCAAGCTCGGTTTGCCCACTGCTTCTACATAAGCCGTATATTTTCCATTTGCTGGCGAGTAGCTGCACAAGTCGAGCGATACTGAACCCACATCCATAGCGTTCAGCAACATCAGATTGGCTCCATCCCCGCTGATGTACACCTCATAGTGATCTATGGTGTTTTTGTTGCCTTCTATTTGCCAGCTCAATGTGTTCTTGGTGGCTCTGGCAGAAACTGAAACACAATTATCGATGCCGGTCTCTATTTCCGTTCCTTCTTCATAATCATTCCAAGTCACGAGTTGCAGGATAGGAAGCTGCCGGCCGGAATCGTAGTAGATGTTGATCTTGTTAAAGGTCTCAAGCCATGTCTGTCCGCACTGCTGTCCAACAATCCGGTTTAGACTCCAGGAGGCCAGCGTGTCGTTAAATCCCTTGTAGCCCGCACCCCAGGCTTGAAGCTCAGGCGCCGCCTTTGCAGCGTTGTAAAAGTTTGTCAGATAATCCATGCCATATTGCTTCGACGTTGCATTCATCCATGACCAACTACCGCCTGAAATGGGATGAGTAAATCCCCCTGAGTTCTCAAAAATCCAGGCAACGTTCGACGAGGTCGAAGCCTGTATCGCTGGCCAGTCGAGCGTGAAATGCAGATCGAGATCAAATTGCGTAATGATCGGTTTTCCATCAAGAGTCGCGTAGGAAGGCGAAGTAGCGTAGTGATTTAGCACATAGTTAGTCAGATAGATCATCGCCTGCTGCGGATTGCAGCCCTTGCACGGGCTGAGTGTGACCGCGCCTTTGTCGATCATGATGATGATCTTGAATTCCGGATGATTAGCAGCGGCTGCCAACCATGCGAGGGTGGTCACTTCCGTGTCATCCGCTGGGCCATACCAATCGATAACAACGCCTGTAACGCCACGGCTCTCCATATCTTCAAGTTGTTTCTCGACCTGAGCGGGATTCCATGACGTGTATCCCACTTGCATGTGGCGCTTATCGCCGAACCATGGCTGCAGTTCGGCAAAAATCTGAGTTGTCGCGCCGGCATAGAGGAGCGAATGGATATCTACTTTGCTGACGTTGCCAGCTCCGGCATTTCCGTTGGTTTGCGCCTTGAAGCCTGAAGCGGCGCTGGTGTTATTCGCAGTCTCTGCCAGGAAAGTCGTTGTGGGAGTGATTTCCAGATTCTGCGCTATCGCAAAAGTCGACGTCAGCAATAGCCCGATTGACAAGGTGGTCGCGAGTAGC
>JAOAPG010000266.1 GCA_025462785.1 Acidobacteriaceae bacterium | reverse complement strand
GAAGAATACTTCCTCGAAGATCGGAACTATCAAACAACCTCGCACTATCGCTATGATCCAGGCAGGAGTCGGCTGTCCCTGAAGACGTTTGGCGTCTGTTGCGAAGGCTGTGATCTGCGTTGCGACCTGTGTGACGCTTCCAAAGATCGAGCCGAGGCAGAAGTAGAACAATACGATGGCTGCGATGGTTGCGATCCAAATCCCTACACTGGCGATTGCGTGTTCCGCACCGGATGGCCGTAATGCAATTGGTGGCTCTGTGACTGGGCGAAACTGGAGGCAAAGGGTGATCAGAAGCACCATATAAACTTGCAAGGTCACGATCTGAGGGACAGTCGTTCCCCAAGCGTTGCCAAGCAATGCGTGGAACAGGAAATAACCAACTGTTCCGACGACGGCGGCGGCAAGGACACTGCTGCCGAACGCTATTAATAGCTTCTTGCCCGCGACGAATTGCTCGACCTTCTCTGGAGTGGCAGTGATCATGGGTGAGCTTCCTCTCTGTGTAATTTGGAAAGCGAGAATCCGGCGGCAATCATCCAGACAAAGCCGGGAAAGCGCGTCAGGGGAATCAGTGGAAGGAACTTGACATTTAAGATCTCGAACCAGCTAAGCTCGCCAGCGACAGCTACCGCCAGGCCGAGAACGACGATCCACTTCGGCAAGAGCTTATAGAGGCCAGCCGTTACAGAGACTCCCGCCGCTAGTAGTCCGAAGAACACTGAATAGCCGGGACCTCCAAGACCAAAGGAAACGCGATACAAGGCCTGAAGCAGGTTAGGGTCTTGCGATACGCCGGGATACGTCATCGCCCAGAAGAAGCAGGACGAGATAACCAGTGCCATTGCAGTCGCCAATCCGCCAAAGAGCGCCATATCTGCACCAGCGGCTCTGACGCCGAGAAACTTCAACCGCGCCACCATCGACATGGTGAAGATTCCAAGCGGTACTGCAGAGCCGAATTGGAAAAAGGCGCACAGCAAGGTTCCCGCTTGCCTTTTAGAAAAGAACGCGATCATCTCATTTACACTCGCGGTGGGCCCGGGGAAATATGGCATTCCGCCAAACGCGGTGACAGGCACAAGACCAGCAAAGAAGAGAAGAACGAAAACGGTCGCGACGACTCCTGAGTTTGGACCTCGAAAGCGGCCTGCAGTGTTTTGAATAGGTTTGGACATTGCATTTCTCCAAGTAATTACTTGTAATAATCATTACATTAAGTAATCATTATTGCAAGGTATTGTTCACGAATGTCAAAATCAGATATGGGGCGAGGCGAAATCCCTAGAAACGGTTCGGCGGCTTTTCTGCTAGCCCAACTGGGTGCATACGCATCCGGCGAGTTTGCCAAGCGCTTGGAGCCGCTCGGATTGACACCAGCGCACGCTGGAATCTTTCGGATCATGGCGGCAAACCCTGGGCTTTCTCAACAGGAACTTGCAGCAAAATTGGGTATGTATGCGAGCCGGTTAGTCGCCGTTATCGATGACTTGGAAAAGCGAGGCTTAATTGAGCGGCAACCGTCAAACACGGATCGCCGCCTCTATGCGCTGCACCTAACGAAGTCTGGAAAAGAGCAGCTTTCCGCGATCGGGGCGATTGCGCGGGAACATGGACGAGATCTACTTGAGGCATTGTCTGATGAAGAGCGGTCGACCCTGACGGCGCTGCTTGAACGTGTGGCGAACAATAAGGGATTACAGAAAGGGGTGCATCCGGGCTACAGAAATATTCCAGAGGGGACCGGACCGAAAGGCGAACGAGGTAAAGGCAAGACCTAACGAAGAAGTGTCGTTCCGCTTCACAGCGGAATGACTATGATCTGGGCACCCCGGCTTTCTCTTCAACCTAGAATGCCATAAAGTTGTCACACACGATGCAACCAGAATGGCCTCCCACTCTTGCGCACAGAACGCGCAAGAATGGGGCACCCAGCTCTCTACGACTATTTGGGCTTCTTCTTCCCAAACAGGCCGCCGATCGCGTTCACCACGTTGTTGCTATTGTTGCCATTATTCTGCAACTGTCCAGCTACGCCCGATTTCAGCTGACTGTTCATCAATCCCTTCACGTCTGGCATGACTTTCGGATCGGAAGTTGTTCCTTCAATCGTGAAGGGAAGAGTGCCTCCCTTGCCGCCCACACCCGCCATTTGAGTCAGGCCGGAAACAGCGGTTCCACTCAGGGCTGCATTCATCTTGTAATTAAGAGTGTTGTTTGGACTGATAGTTCCATTGCCGGTTACAACACCGAGCGATGGAATTGTTAAGTTCACGTTGTCGGTCGTAATACCGTTCGGTGCGACGTGAGCATGCGCACTGAAGTTCTGAATCACCGTGTCAGAGCCTGTCGATTGCCCTCCCCCGGTGAACTTCGAAACCGCAGCCAGCTTCGAGCCGAGACTGAATCCGGCAAGCTTGGTGTCTGAAAGTTTAACCGGGCCATCGATCACCAACTTATCAACTGGACCTTGAATGGTGAGATCCGCCGTCAAAGTTCCTCCCTGGAGGGACGAGCCAGAAGGCAAAGTCACGCCTAGAGCAGGCAGGAGTGTCTCAACATCATTAACCGGCATTCCATCGGCGTTGAGCTTCATATTCAGCACCACGCCCTCGGGTTCGATCCGGTATCCACCAGTGAGTTTTGCGACCGCTTTGCCCACGATCACATCACCCTCAGTAAGTTGACCAGCTTGTTTCTGCAAATCATGGATCAAGGTGTATTTCACTTGAACGGGAGTCGGAGCTGGAGATCCTTTGGGCGAGAGCTTGAGCCTAGTCGCATTGACTGTGCCTTTGCTCTCAGCCTGTTTGCCATTTGAGTTAACAGTGCTGGCGATGTCGGCTAGACCGGAAATCCCGGACGATGGTTCGATAAATCCCGAAGCCGCGAGGTCAAGTTGTTTGACATTGATTTTGGCATCGAGCGGAGTGAGTGAGGCGTCGCTGGCATCAATCGGGCCAGCCTTTCCTTCAAGGCCTACATTCCCGCCTCCCGGCAAGTTGGCAGTAAGTGTAAAAGGGAACTCGGAAGTGAATGAAAAATTCTGAACACCGATATT
>JAOAPG010000257.1 GCA_025462785.1 Acidobacteriaceae bacterium | reverse complement strand
CGCGGCCGGAGTTGAGTAATCGTTTCAAGGAACGCCAAATAGCGGGCCTCGAAGGGACCAGGGGCTTCTCTGTCGCGTGGAGTATCCATATCTATGTTCTACGCAACTAATCGCTTTTGGGATACGGAGAGAACGCCTAGCTTATGACGCCTGCCTTGAGGCGGCGCGCCGGAAGAGTCTTCGTACGGCCAGCGAGAAAAGCGGTCGAGCGGTCTACGACATGGCCAAAAAGGAATTGGAACCGCTCCAATTCGCTCCAGGATCGTGGCAGAGCCGAGCACAAGCCCAACGCAAATCGTGATGTGCAACTTAGCCAGACGTGCGTCACCTGCGTGACAGGCCGTTCGACGATTGTGGATAGGGGGGGCTGGACGGCGTGGGCGCGGTGAAGCCTGAATCGAGGAACACGCAAATCCCAGCATATTCCGACTGGAATTTACTTGGTCAAGGGCGGGTGATCTTGGGAAGGCGATGGAAAAGTGATGCCCCAGAAATCTTTCACACTATCAGCCTCGAGAAACTCCACGCCATACGTGTAGAGTCCTTCTCCCGTACTCGTCCGTGCCACAATGCGGGCCGAAGTTCGAGCGCCACGACTATTTTGTATCATCAGTACGGCACCAGTAGACAAATAACGATTCAAGTGGAGCGCGGCTCCATTCCGGTTCAAGTTGCTCGCCCTGGCAGTGACTCTGAAATAACTTCCCTGTACGTCTTCCCCCGAAACCTCTAGAGGGGCCGTAAGGGCTAGGCGCTTGGTCCGGCGTCTGGATAGAGCGCGGGAAACAGTTGCGCTTGTGTTGATTTGCTTTGCGTTCATAGCCTCCAATTCCGCTCGGATGCATAATGCTCCTGCGCACCCAAGCCAGGTGACCTCTCAAGGTTAAGCCGCAGCGCGTCGAACTGCAATGTGCCGAAGTTACCGATCGAATGTAACGAAAGAGACCGCTGGTCTGGTCTTGCGTACAGACTGACTGGAATTGGTAGCAACGAAAGAAATGCGCAGGATTTGTTTACCGAAGGAAACTTTAAGACATCGTTAATGTGTCCTCTATTACCGTATTTATGGGTCCGATAAATCTCCGCAGAATTCCCCCTTGCTCGCGGCCAGCGATATCGAAGTATCTAGCCCGAAGTAACAGCTTAGTAATCCCACCTCCGTGTCATTGTTAAAAGTTTCCGGTCGCGTATTCTTGGACCTAAGGGAGTCAACGTCGACCATGCCCCAACTTAGTAGCAGTTCTCTTGATCCTGATGTGAGCGACGCTTTATGGGCAGCTCTCAGCTCGATTAGACACGCGAAGTCAATGACTACTGCATACGGCAAAAATTACTCACGATTGCAGAAGATTACAGATGAGTTGAAGGATCTTCTTGGCGAAACGGAAGCAACCGCACCGATTGTACGCGTCTAGGGGCTCTCGACATCAAATCCTGGGGATCACCTTGGAGTGGCTAAGCAAGTCTGTTCCGACTTGAGCTTCGTGGCATGCGACTAGCATGTTCGCTCGCTCACCCCGTCGCAGCCCTTATAGTCAGGCAACAAAGCATTTAACCAGAATCTCGTCAGCGCAGAAATTGCGACTTCTGCTTCCATTACCGAGCAGGGCTTATTTTTCATTAAATGCCGCAGTCCGTGCTGCGCAGCGATTGACGCTGCCATGCTAAACGTCGCAACTTCTGGATCGACATGGAGTAATCCCTTACTTACGGCTCTGGACAGATACTCACGGAAAGACTCAAACAGAGGGCCGAGGTGCTTACGTACCAGCATATCTGAGCCGTCGTCCAATTCGAACAGACATACATAGAGTAGGCGAACCGTTTCGGGCTGTTCATGAATAAGCTCGACCAGAGATGCCACGAATTTCGGCAAGACCACTTTTGGCTCAGCATCGGTTTCCATCAGCGCGGCAAGTTCACTGTTAACTTGTAATCGTCCGAGACATGCCTCCGTTACCGCCCAGAACAGATCGCGCTTCTTGGGAAAGTGACGGAAGATTGTAACTTCAGTGACCCCTGCCAGCGTAGCGATCTCACGCGTGCTACTGCGTACATAGCCGAAACGCGAGAACATCTGCACGGAGGCTTCGATAATCCGCTGTTCAGTGTCTCTATACGTTCCACCAACACGCGTAGGCGGTTCGACGGCCAGTAACTGTTGTAGCGTACGACTGTACAATCCAATGCTCCTTTACTCGGGTTGTTCGATCGCCGACTGATTCTCACCGCAGATACAGACAGTTTTCGACGTGGACTTGCTCGGTATCATGCCGCCAAGTCTGGATCGGACTGTACCTGAGACAATTCTCAAACTTCTCCGACGCATCACGGAAGCGTCAACGCCACTTGCTTGGTGTTGACGCCTCCTCGTTCGTTCTGCACTGTTATGGTCAGAACAGTCACCCCGTCAGATAGCGGGCCGACGAAATACTTGAAACTAGAGTCTCCGAACGTGGCAACTTTTTCGTCGTTGATCATGACTGTGCTTCCAGCTTCGGCGAGTCCCTCAATCTCGAAAATATGACCGTGTTGGACGACGGTTTTGATTTCAAGGACTGGCACTTCTGTTGGCGCCTCGGCTTTAGACTCATAGCGCGAAGCAATGGTGAGATTTTCTCGCCGCGCATCATGGGATCTTCGTGCCAAAAAGCCGAAACCGATCGCGAGTACCGTGCTGACGCCGAATATCAAATAATGTCGCCTCTGAATGTTCTCCCGATGTGTGCCAGGAGATTTCATACCCCGGCTGCCAGTTCCTTCGGTGTCTCAGCTTCGGTTCCCGTCTCAACGTGCATAAAAAACTGATCGTGAAGCCACTCGAAGAGGCGTTCCTGCACCGACGAACTGGTGCACCGGAAGAGAATCCCGGCCTTGCCGTGGTTGTCATCCCAAATTACGGTGCCGTCTCCGCAAACGAAGACACTGCTGTTGGGGATCACAAACACGATGTTCAGTTTTTCGCCGTTATGAAAAGCGGACGGAGTACTAACTGCCATCCCGCTTTGGCTGAGGTTCAGCATCGTGCACTGCAATAAAATTCCGGATTCTCTTCGGATTGAAACGGGGAGATCGAGTGCCAATCTGAAATAAGCCAGACGGTCGCGCAGCATCCGCCCATGTAACGTTTTTATGAGATCTCTAATTTCCGAGGGCACGAATGGCCTCTCGATGATGATTGGATTTGATAAAACAGACGCATTGCTTTTGGCTCGAGCGTCACTAGCCACCGCAAATACCACCACATTTTGGTTGGGGCGCGTTCTCTGTAAGTTTTGAACAATCTGCGCACACCCAGACAGTTCATCCATATCCAAGACCAAGGCCTCGAACTTTTGTGACAGGAGTTCACCGATAGCCTCGGCCTCGGAGGCGCACTGTTGTGTCTCGACTTGAATCTCCCAGAACAGATGCGAGAAGATGCGCCCCATTTCCGCATCACCGGTCACTATGAGTGCCTTCAATCCACAAAAGCGCTTTGGGTCAATCTTCTCCGGCGCATTAACTGGTGAACATTCGAGCGTGTTACGCAATTGACAGATGATGCCCCGGTACTTAGAAAATGCGACCAATGAGCCTGCCGATGCGCCCAACATGAACGTGCCTATGGCGGTTAATGGGTTCGGCAACAACGACGACTCCTCAGGTGGTTTGCGCGTTGAATATTCGTGCTCATGTGAAAGGCCTTACGATAGCGACGCCCTGCACAGCTCTTACAGCGCCGATGACTCTCTGGCGTGACATCATCGTGCGCTTTCATTCCTTCGAATCCTGCAAATTCAAACGTAATTGAATGCTCGCTTTGATAGATAGCGTAAAGAAACGACCCGCGTAGTACCGAAGTGATAAGGATGATGCTTCAAGCAGGTCGTCTACTGGAAATTAGCTGAAAGTGAACTACTGGTCGCGCCTATCATACGGTGCCGAAGTGAGGAGAGTACCTGATATGTCTTTCCCTTTGCATACTATATGGCCTGTGATGATGTTGGCTCAAAGATTAATTTCATCGTTCAGGTGCAGAGCGCTTGCCTCGTTCTTATTTCGTAAAAAAGAAATCGATTGTGATCGACGAAGCGAACAATTGTGGCAGCATGTTATTGGAAACAATAACGGAACTCATTACGGGGCAAGAAGGGTTTTCACTGACCTCTGAAATGTCTAGTGTTGACGGGCTTTTAGCAAATTTGTTCGACAGTTCTAATGTTGGTGTTGCCGTTCTCGATGATCAGCTGCGCTACCTTGCACTGAATATCTCTCTGGCTGACATGCATGGTGTTCCTGCCGAATGCCACTTGGGAAAAACTGTTCGGGAGATTCTTGGTGATAGGGCTTGTTGGGTAGAACGGGGGTGCAACGAGGTGCTCGCGACCGGACGGCCTGTTCTGAGTTTGGAGGTCGCAGGAATAAATCCTTCAGAGGCAGAAGCGGGGCGCTGGGTTCTGTTTCCAATGAATAGCGAAGACGGCGCAGTGAAACAGGTCTGCGCTGTCGTTGTGGAATCCCCGGCAAAGGTGGACCGCGAAGAAATGGAGAATCAGTCGTCGTCACACGCCGTCGACACAATGCTGCGTTCGTGGAAAGAGATTGCATGCTACTTGGGAACCTGTGTCAAGACTGTCCAGCGCTGGGAACAGACATACAACTTGCCAGTTCGACGATTGAAGGCAAGCAAAGGATCTGTGGTTTTTTCCTTTAAAAAGGAACTGGACCAGTGGATGCACTCGAAAACGCGGAATCCACAACAGATTACTAAATAACGATATT
>JAOAPG010000209.1 GCA_025462785.1 Acidobacteriaceae bacterium | reverse complement strand
AAAGAATCCAAGAATTTCTTTCTCCGCTGCGAGACGTGTGTGCTCGTCCCAGTCTGGTATTTCTGGCAGCTTCTCAGTTTGCGAGTGAACTTCCTCCTGCTGAAAGATGCCGAATAAGCCATGCTGGCCGGATTCTGCATCGCGCTGAGCTTTCTGCGCATGCTCCATCGCTTTATCGAGAACCGCCATCAACTGAGCACGGCGACCTAGAGAATCCATAGCGCCGCTCTTAATTAGAGACTCGAGCACACGCTTGTTGAGGAGCCGCAGCTCAACGTTTTCGCAGAACTCGTAAATGGATTTGTAGCTGCCAAGCTTTTTGCGTCCCGCAACAATCGAGTCGATCGCGTTATGACCTACATTTTTAACTGCTGCCAATCCGAAGCGGATTGCTGCACCGTGCGGCGTGAAGTTTGCATCACTGACATTGATGTCGGGCGGTTCGACAGCAATGCCCATCTCGCGGCACTCATTGATGTACTTCACGACGTCATCCGTATTCCCGGTGACCGAAGTCAGCAGCGCGGCCATAAACTCAACCGGATAACGAGTCTTCAAGTACGCGGTATGGTAAGCGAGCAAAGCATATGCGGCAGAGTGGGATTTATTGAAGCCGTATCCTGCGAATTGCGCCATTAGGTCGAAAATCTTCTCGACCCTCTTTCCCGGATGTCCGCCCTTCATTGCGCCTTCGACAAATCTTTCGCGCTGCTTCGCCATCTCCTCGGCATTTTTCTTACCCATGGCGCGGCGCAGCAGATCGGCTTCTCCCAGGGAGTAACCCGCCAGT
Organism: Acidobacteriaceae bacterium; assembly: GCA_025462785.1. Taxonomy (GTDB): domain Bacteria; phylum Acidobacteriota; class Terriglobia; order Terriglobales; family Acidobacteriaceae; genus JAOAPG01. Next base: position 6,415 of record JAOAPG010000209.1, on the reverse strand, counting down.
TTGTTGGCGATCTGCATGACTTGTTCTTGATAGACGATGACGCCCAACGTCTCCTCAAGGACTTCTTTCAACTCCGGAAGTTCGTATTCAATTTTCTTGCGCCCATGTTTGCGATCAATGAAGTCATCGATCATCCCGCCCTGAATCGGGCCCGGACGATAAAGCGCATTCAGTGCCGTCAAGCCTTCGATGGAATTCGGCTTATAGCGCCGTAGAACATCGCGCATGCCATGCGATTCAAACTGAAATACCCCTGACGTCAATCCGCTATGAAAAACTTTCTCGTAGGTCTCGTTGTCTTCGAGTGGAATCTTATCGAGCTCAATCGTCTCGCCTCGCGTTTGCGCAATCAGCTTCAACGCGTCATCAAGAATGGTCAACGTCGTAAGACCAAGGAAATCCATCTTCAACAAGCCCATCTTCTCGATGGCCACCATGTCGAAGGCAGTCACTATTTCATTGTTCTTAGTTCGATGCAGAGGGACTAACTCAGTCAAAGGTCGCGGCGAGATAACTACGCCCGCGGCGTGAACGCCCGCGTTGCGCACCAAACCTTCAAGCTTGCGCGCCGTGTCGAACAATTGCCGAACCTGCGGCTCGCTCTCGTACGCCTGTTGCAGTGCTGGAGAATCCTTGATGGCCTGCTCTAGCTTAATGTTCAGAGTCGTCGGCACCATCTTCGCGATGCGGTCGACATCGGCATACGGAATATCCATGGCCCGGCCCACATCTTTGATCGCCGCCTTCGCTGCCATCGTGCCAAAAGTAATGATCTGCGCAACGTTCTCGCGCCCATATTTACGCGTCACATAATCAATCACTTCCCCACGCCGGTTCATGCAGAAGTCGATGTCGATATCAGGCATCGAAATACGCTCGGGGTTGAGGAACCGTTCAAAAAGCAACTCATGCTGCAACGGATCAATATCCGTGATTCCGAGCGCGTAAGAAACGAGCGAACCAGCAGCCGAACCGCGACCCGGACCAACCGGAATGTCGTGTTCCCGCGCATAGCGGATGAAGTCCCACACAATAAGAAAATATCCCGAGAACTTCATCTGCTGAATGATGGTGATTTCCCGCGCAAACCTTTGTTCGTATTCAGCAAGACTGTGTTTCAGTTTCCCCTGATCGTTGATTCCGCGAAGAACGTCCAGCCTTCTCGCGAAGCCTTGCCGGGAAACGTGTTCGAAATAGCTGTCAATCGTATATCCGTCGGGCACATCGAAGCGCGGAAATGGGTTGCTGACCTTTTCCAGACGCATGTTGCAGCGTTCGGCAATGCCCAATGTTCTCGTGAGTACTTCTGGTGAATCTTTGAAGACGCGCTGCATCTCGTCACGGCTCTTGACGAAGAAGTCCGTACCATGAAACTTCAGCCGGTTCGTGTCTTGAATCGATTTACCGGTTTGAATGCACAGCATGACATCCTGCGCATGAGCATCGTCTTCGCAGAGATAATGGCTGTCATTGGTAGCGACCAGCGGCAGTCCGAGATCTTTCTCCAATCGAAACAACCCGGGATGAATACGGTGTTCCTGCTCCAGGCCTTGATCCTGTATCTCGAGGAAAAAATTCTCTTTGCCAAAGATGTCTGTGTACATCGCCGCTGTATTGCGCGCCGCGTCATACTTCTCTTCCATGAGAAACTCTGCAACTTCGCCCTTGAGACAGCCGGAGAGCCCGATCAATCCCTTGGAATGTTCCGCAAGAAACTTCTTGCTTACCCTCGGCTTGTAATAAAAACCATGCAGCGAAGCTTCAGACGTGATGGCTGCAAGGTTGCGATAGCCTTCCTCATTTTCGGCCAGTACCAGAAGATGGTTGTAAGTGTCGCCGTCGGGAGGCGTGCGCTCGATTCGGTGATCGTCCTTCTTGCAGATGTAAAGCTCGCAGCCAACAATCGGCTTCACGCCCGCTGCCTTGGCGGCATTCACGAAATGGACCGCGCCAAAAATATTACCATGATCGGTCATCGCGACCGCTGGCATGCCTAATTCCTTGACGCGGTTGCACAGCTTCTCCACGTCGCATGCGCCGTCGAGCATCGAATAATCAGTATGAAGATGTAAGTGAACGAATTCGGACATTGAGCTCTAGTTTGATTTTACGTTGGCTCATTCTAAAGGCAAAATCGCGCCTGATTATGGAAGAGTTATCCACAGCGACGCTAGGAATTTAGCGTGGGGACCGTGAAGTCTATGCCGCGATCCTCATTGGCTTTCATTGTGGCGGGTATGTCCAGATTGGCTAAAGGAATTTTTTTCGCGTGTTGCTCGTCGAATACCCAAAGAGTCCTCCCCACGATGGCATAGTTTTGCACTTCTTCCGTATGCGTATCGCGGAAAACCAACACCGTCTCGGCATGGATTTCGGATTTTGGCGACGATTGCGGACCAGCATTCTCTCGAGAGGTTTGCGCGTTTCGCGACTCTCGTTCCTCACGCAAACGAGAAATTTCTTCATTCAGCCGATCAATCTCGTCTTGCAGAATCAAGCTATTCTGGTCGTAGCTACTCTGGTCATAGCTACTCTGGTAATTGGCCTGGTCGTAGTAGCCATTCCCATAACCGTAGGAAGGCTGATAGTCGGAGTAGTCGCCATAGTCATCGAACAGCCACGGATCAACATAGTACCCGTAGTATGCCCACGGAAATCCCCAACCTCGAAAACGATGATGAAATCGGTCGTGGAAGCGGTCGTGAAATCGATCGTGCGAAAAAGCGCGTCCGGAACGACCGCCGAAGCGGATACCACCAGCTCGAAAACTGCCAAATCCGCGTCCTCGGCCCGCCATGGCCACCCCGGCGCCATGTCCCGCGAACCCAGAATGTCCGCCGCCTACGAATCCACGCCCGCCCATTGCGGCCCCGGCATGTCCGCTAGCTCCCCGTCCTCCGCCCCGCTGACAGAATGCGGGCAATGACAGCAGCACCACTAACGCCGCGATGATTAATAAACGACGCACAAGAAAATTATAGTGCAATTCAGAGTCCGGATTTTGTCAAATTTCCTGATAGGTGCTCAGTTCTGGTCTCCGCCTCCGTGCATCTGGCGGCATAGCTTGCAGTAGGTTGCTGGTATTGCGTTATCGACTCTATGTTTCACCGGTTTCAATGTGCGAACATAAGCAAACATCGCCTTAAGGTCATCGTCGGTCAGCTTGCTATATACCTCGTACGGCATAATCGGACTCAAGCTTCTCGCGCCTACATGCCCCGACCGCAAGGCCTGTTTAAATAGAGTCTCATCGTAGTAGCTGATTCCGGTCGCATCAGGGCTTATGTTCGCCGCCGTTGCCGACATTCCGTTCTCCTTCAGCGTAAAACCTCCACCATATTCGAGCCCTGCGATCTTCTGCCCGCGCAGTTGCGGTGTGTGACAGGCATTGCAACTTCCAATCGTGACCAGGTACTTTCCGCGCTGAATCACATCATTCGGATCAGGCCCATCGACCGGCGCAGTAATGGGCTGCGGGACTGAGCGGATCAGGTACTTTACCGGGAAAACAATTTCGGTCCTCGGCAATCCATGATGCACTGCAGGCAGTGAACGCATGAACACGACAATCGAGGCGACATCCTCATCGGACATATGCCGGAAATTTTGATATTGCATGATGGGAAAAAGCGCTCGCCCGTCCATTCGCACGCCTTCGCGAATAGCCCTCGCAATCGCATCGTCGCTCCAGCTTCCCAGACCAGTTTGCGGATCCGGCGTTAGATTCGGAGCTACCACGCGGCCTGGGAACCCTTCCGCTCCCATGTCCCGCCCTGTTCCCTCCTGACCCGCTACGATGGGATTTCCGGTCTGATTCGCGTCGTGGGGCGAATGGCAAAAAGCGCAGCCTGCGATGCCGAGGAAGAGGTAGCGGCCTCGTTCCAGTCGCTGCGGCGTCCGTTCAAACTGTCTCGAAGTAAGCGGGCGCGCTTTCGGTCCGATGAAAGGGCGCCAGCCAATTGTCGCGGTGACGCCTACGGCAAATAGGACTACAAGCACTAGCAAAGTGACAAGCAGAATCCTGCGGGCTTTTTTCATCCGGAGTCCTTGGGCACAAATCGACGGCTTGTAGATTTAAATCGAGGGAGGCTGTCTAACGACCAACAAGCATTTCAATACATATTTTGGAACACGGTCCTTCTAATGCTTCTTTTTTGCTGTCTTTTTCGCGGCCGGCTTCGCTGATTTCTTAACCGGTTTGGCCGGTGTTTTCGTCGCAGCCTTAGTTACGTGTACTGGCTTTGCCGCAGGCTTTTCCTTCTCTGCTTTCTTCGCCTTACCAGCGGGCGCAGTGGCGGCATTGGCTGGAATAGCCACAGGCGCCGGAATCGGCGGCGCGGCAATATCGCCCTTCCCTTTTTTCTTCTTTGCCGTTCCTAACGCGGCAGGAGCCTGTATTCCCGCTTGCCCAACTGCAGTTGCTGCAACTGCTTTCGCAGCGCGTCCTCGCTTCGCGGGAGGCGGTGGTGGCGGAGGTGGTGGCGGAGGAGCCAGAGGCTTCAAGAACTTCATGATCTCGGTGTGCGAGCGCAGCTTACCATCGAGCAACAACATGAAGACTTCATGCGCGATCTTTGGATACTCCGGCATCTGCGGATTGATGTGCAGCTCCGTCATTTCCGCCAACGGCACCTTCTGCTGAACCTGGCGCCACTTGGTAAAGAAATTCTTGATCTTCTGATCCACAGCCTGCTGACGAACCGTTACAGCCAGGAACAAGATATTTTCCGGCGGTTCCTCGGACAACAGCTTCCATGCGCGCGAAGGCGTGGCGGCTTCTTTTCCGCTAAGCCTCTTCGACAAATCTTTCGCTTCGTCCTCAAGATGCTTCCATGTATCGACTAAAGTCTTGCGCGGAATGAGCTTCCGCATGTCGGTAATATCTTTATCCCCAAGCTTTGCTGTAAGGAAGTACAACACCGCAGCCGAAGGATCAGGCGTGTAGCCCAACTCATTCATCTGCTGCCGAGTCTTCAACAGCTGGCTCAATCCCGCAGTGTCAACCTTCGCCGTTGTCCAGTGCGGGTTCAGCACCTTCAGCCAATTCTCTTTTTCTAGAACTTTGAGGATTTGCAGTGGATCGTCTTCATAGGCCAGTTGTTCGATTTCGTGGCCAATAGCGCGATCGCTGATGTACTCGATGTAGTTATTTTCTTTCGCGGACTCAAACCGTGCCTGCGTTCGTTCTTCAAGTGGCCAACCGAAGCGCGCAGAAAATCTGCTGGCACGAAGCAATCGTGACGGATCTTCCACAAACGCATAATTGTGAAGAATCCGAAGGACTTTATTTTCGATGTCAGCGGCGCCGTTGAACGGATCCATTAGAAGTCCGCGCGATCCCGGATTCAGCGACAACGCCATCGCGTTAATCGTGAAATCCCGGCGCTTCAGGTCCTCTATAATCGTTGCCGGCGTGACTACTGGAGGTTTGCCGGCCTTCTCATAACGCTCTGTGCGCGAGGAACTAATTTCCGCGCGAACATTGCCGGGCAGCGTAAGGTATAGAACTTTCAGATCATCTTCCGAGCCTGAGATAACCGCGCCCGCCCGTTCCAGTTCCTTTTGCAACTTGAGAGGGTTGCCTTGGACCGTAAAATCAAGGTCGCGGATCGAAAAACCGCTGATTATGTCGCGAACGGCGCCACCGGTGAGGTAAATATTCATGCCAGCGCCGCGGGCTATGTCCTGTACCAGGGTCACACCACGTTGCTGGTCCGGGGTAAGCCGGATCTCCATTGTGTAGATGTAGTCAGCCATGCTTTTTACGAGTACCGGAATGCCGTGCGCTCAGCCGTAGCGGGGCAAAATAATTTTTTCAAGGCCCAATCGCACGTGCGCCGCACTCCAAGACCCTCAGTCTAACCTCTTCTTTCTGAGATAGTTAGAAGCCACATGATGGCATCGGCGAACTACAGAAAATACCACACGGTTGACGATTTGGCTACTACTTACGTGATACCTCTTCGTTTTCGATAGAAAGATGCGAGAATCTGGTTAAGCTCAGAGGTTGAAATCTGCACTCCGCGCTGAGTTTAGCTAACTTAGGATGCCCTCCACCCATAAAAAGGTAATTGTCCGAAAAATGGACCGGGACAGCCTTAACGGCTACGTCTCCCCCTCCAATTTCGTCCATGAAGGCAAACTGGAGCTCCTGAACACGGCAGGCACAGTGGTTGGGATCGAATTAAGGGACATCAAAGGCGTCTATTTTGTTCGCGACTTCGCCGACTCCGAAGCGCTCCCTCGGAAGACATTCACCAGCCGTCCCAGAACCGAAGGCCTTTGGGTGCGGCTACGCTTCAAAGACGGGGAAGTTACCGAGGCCATGATGCCGAACGACCTCAATCTCACTACGCCAGAAGGATTCCTGGTTAATCCACCTGACCTGCGCTCCAACACTCAAAGGATTTTCGTA